>NZ_JACAXE010000009.1:0-107832 GCF_013391565.1 Acinetobacter sp. SwsAc6 | reverse complement strand
AGGAGGTGTTGCTGAATATATATCCATGTTCATGGATTAAGTCCCCACTTGTTTTTAGGTGGGAACTAAATTAAGGCTTATAGGATCGCTTGGTAAGGCTGTGTTAGCCGGATGCTTACTAATATCTTAAGAGGCTAATATATAAAAAATATATTTACTTAACCTTGACTTAATGCTTATTTATATCCAGAGGTGCCTTTTGAAAATTTTGGAAATAGAAAATGAACTTAGGGATGTTGTAAGCCGGATTATTACCCAAGTAGAATTATCCACTAAGCAGAATAGGTATGATATTAATCTCGCCTTAGAAGATGCTTTCATTCCCATTCTCAAATCGATTTTTAATTTAAGTAATCTCACGAACTTAAACAGGAAACAAAAGAATTATCCTGGAATTGACCTCGGAGATGAATTTGACCGCGTAGCATTTCAAATTACTTCAAGTACAAACTTAGAGAAAGTAAAAAAAACTTTAACTCAATTCAAAGAAAAAACTTTTTATAATTCCTTTGATGAATTATTTATTTTAATGCTTACTAAAAAGCAGTCATCTTATAGCCAAAGTGTTATAGACCAAATAAGGGAGGATTATTTTGAATTTTATGCAAATGAACACATTATTGATTTAGGAAACTTACTTGAACGTATCACTGCCTTAAGAATACCAACTCAAGAAAGAATACTTCGTGAATTTAAGCTAATTTTGGGTGAAATTGACTCACAAATATCCTATTTATCAGAAAATGAAGAAAAAACTCATACCTTACTAAGCAATCTTGTGTCAGTTGAATTTCCTGAAAACATCTATGTTGCTGACTTAATTATCGATGATAAAGAAATCATTAAAGAGGCTAGAGCACAACTAAATTTTAAGAAAAATAAAGCAAATAAAAGCCTTATCGTCAAGCTTGCCTTATTATTAGCTAATAAATCTTCTGATGCTTGGGTCTGTTATGAAAATAAACTTTTTACTTTTATTAACTTAGAAAAAGATGTCAATATATTCAATGGAATAGTTGATAAAAACAATATAGAAATCTTGTCGTCTCAAGACCTTTGTCATAGTACTACAATAGATAATCTAAACATTTTTAAACAGCTACTTCATAAAGCAACAACCGAAAGGCTCAAACTTAGAGATGTATATTGGAATCAAGAAAATAAAAGCTTTTATTTTACATCAGAAGAAAACCATAGATCAGAAACTTGGGTAGGAAAGAAAAAAGCTACTCGTACCGTTTATGAAAAGGTTCTATCAAAAAAGGACCCTACTAAAATTGCACATCATAAACATCTTAGCTTTTCAATATCTTTCATGAATATTGAAGATCTATGGTTTTGTAATATTATCCCTAGTTGGCTCTATACATATAATGGCTATAAAAAATCACGCTTTCATGAAGATCTGCTTTCTAAACAGAAACGTCTTGAACATAATCAATCAGTAAAAAATCTTGTAAGATTTTTAGCCTACTTTCTAGCACATGATACTCCTTCTAGAGCTAGTGAAATTAGCTATAAAAATCTTTTAGAAATGACAAGTGAAACAGGTCCAATTTTAACTGACGCACTTTTAATCACAGATGATACAGAAGAAAAAATTTGGGAGGGTATAGAATGAAACTTAAAATTTTAGATGAACCAAGTCTTGAGTTCGGAAATGGTATTCATATTTGCCCGAAAGCTGGTATTGAAAATCAAGGAGTTTACGATAAGAAAGATGAACTAAGACGCAATGAACTGCGTGTTGGTATGGTAGGTCGGGGCGAAGGTCTAGATATGCTAGATGTTTGGCTTGATTATTGTACTCATGCGATTCTAGGTAAAGCCGAAACCCCATATCCAAACTTATTTCGTGGTTTTGGAGGGATTAATCAAACTTATGGATTCTATACTCGCTTAATCCGTTCCCCTCAATTTTCTAGACCACTTCAACGTACTGAAATTATGAAGATAATTAAATTACCGACTCGTAATGAAAGAGTACGTAGTTGCGTTGAACTCTACTATGACCAAATTAGATTTTTATCTGAAAATCGATCAATTGATGTAATTATTTGTGCAATTCCCGATGATTTATATAAAGCTTTGACTAAGGATACATCTTCAACAGAACCAATGAATGAAAATGAGGAAAATATTAGAAACGAAGAATTTGAATGTAATTTTCGTCGATTGCTAAAGGCTAAATGTATGCATTTAGGTATACCACTTCAACTTATCCAAGAAACTAGTCTTGATAAAGATAAACTAGCTGGTCGACAAGATATTGCCACTAGAGCTTGGAATTTTTGTACTGCACTATATTACAAAGGCAATAGAACTGTTCCATGGCGATTAGTAGAAGATAAATACAAACCTAAGACATGCTATATCGGTGTAGGTTTTTATTATAGCCTTGATAGAGAAACCGTTTCTTCAAGCTTAGCTCAAGTTTTTGATGAGTTTGGGCATGGTGTTATTCTTAGGGGGAGTCCAGTGGCCTTAGACAAAGACGATAAACGTCCATTCATGAATGAAGAACAAGCCTATGAACTATTACTGAATGCGTTAACAGAATATGATCGTGCTTTATATCAAATGCCAGCAAGAATTGTTATCCATAAATCGAGTAAATTTAGAGATTCAGAAATCAGAGGCTTCTCAAAGGCTATAGAAGAAAAAGGAATCCGATCTAAAGATTTTGTATCAATTACAAACACAAATATTAGGCTTTTTGGAGAAGGACATTATCCTCCTCATCGAGGGACTTTAATGACGTTAAATGACAATACAGCTATTCTATATACCAAAGGATTTATAGATTTTTATAAAACATATCCTGGAATGTATATACCAAACCCGATATTAGTTTCAGCACACGAAAATGACTCTTCTTTAGAGGAATTATGTAAAGAAATTCTAGGTTTAACAAAAATGAATTGGAATAATACTCAACTAGATGGTCGATTACCAATTACTTTGGAGTGTGCCCAAAAAGTTGGCGATATCATTAAGTATGTTCCTCCCAATGAAAACCCTCAGGTTAACTATAGTTTTTATATGTGAGAATATAAACAATAAAGCTTAAGATTAGTAAACGAACACTCATTTAATATTCTTATCACAATTGATTGGAATGGATAGTTTCAATGCTTTTTATCATGCCGATTTTTTGGCTAGACCAAAATAAATAATAATTTAATTTTTTATGCATTTGGTTATAACAAAAATCAATTTTTAGAAAATGACAACTTATGTGTCATAAAACTCTGAAAATGACACTTCTTGTGTCGTTGAGATTGTCATTATGTGTCGCAAGAATTGCTAAACTCTTGAATTTTTGAAATGGAAAATGACAACTTATGTGTCATCTGACGGATTCAAAAAATCCCGTCCTAATGGCGGGATTTTTTATTTCAATAAATAATGTTAGAATTCATTAAAATCAAAAACTTAAAATAAAATATGACAGAAGCTCCGCTGATTCAGCAAGGCATTATTCACTATTATTCTGGAAATAATCGTTCAGGCATCATTCAATCTGAAAAACAGCATTATATTTTTGATGCTGACACCATTTTAATTGAAGACACAACTTTATATAAAAATGCTTCGGTCTATTTCTACTATCAAGCAGATAGTAAAAAAGTTACAGCCCTTTCTTCTGATAAAAATCAGCTAGTCTCGTATGTACAACAAATCGACCAAGACCATAACAAACTGATAGAAGTTGAAAGTTCTAGTACAGAAAAATGTGACAAAAAGGAAACTTCTTTAAAAGACAAAATTAAACGTATTCAAGTTCTCAATAAACGCCAAAAACTCATCTTTTATAGTTGTAGTATGTATTACTCCTGTATTGCATTGTGGGTGTGTAATTCAGATCGTTTTCTAGGCTTAAAATTTCACATTTGTTATCTACTTATCATTGCAATCATTTTTATGATCATCTTTATACAAGATAATAAATTAACCCATACTGGATTGATCTGGCATAGTTTTGTTTTTACATTATTATTCTTTCAATTAACACTCTATGAATTACATAAATACCCAGAAACACTAAAGTTTCAAAGCCAAGAACTCTTATCTATTCGGGAAAACTTTGTTGAAGGGATCATCCATAATGAATATAAATCCGTCGGTTCAGGTAAAAGTCGCAGGTCGTGGACAGATACCGAACTACATACTGCACAAGGGGATATTTTCACGATTTACTGCGATTTCATAGATACTTACGACTCCTGTGATCGTCTCAGTTCACTTTCAGAAAAACCTGTCCGCATTGGTTATGCAAAAAATATAAATCAATATACGACTCACCATGTACTTTTGCTATCACTTAGCAGTACTGATCTATCTATCCCAAAAAGTGCGATGATCAATACCTATCAAGAGCAGAAAAATACCATTTTTATTTATCTATTCTTAATACTGTTACCTCTTTATTTAGGGCCAATGCTTTTACAGATTGATTATTTTCGTAACCCCCCTGAATCGAATATCGATGACTCTCCGCAGTTAGCCATCGAATGATCTTTTCAACATAAATAAAAATAAAAGCTGCAACAATGATATTTCTATTAAAAACTCTTCGTCACACTCAAGCCCGCACTCCAATTTCGCCCTTCTGCTGGCTCAAAAAAGCGCTTATTACTTTCATTCACAATCACAGAACCCGAATAATCTTTATCAAATAAATTATCCACACGTGTAAAGGTATTAAATGCCCAGTCATTCACTGTCCATTTGTAGCCGATATTTGCAACAGCAACCACATAACTCGGTGCTGTATCCGAGTTAATATCATCTACATAAACTTTATCGCTATAACGCACATCAACACCTGCGTGTAAACCAGTTTCAGGTTTCCACCCTAAAGCTAAAAACGCCTGATTTTTGGCAATCCCCGGAATATTGTTGCCGTTTGGAATTGGGCTAATCCCTGCAATATCTACCGTGTCTTTATCAAAAGTTGCATCTATATAGCTATAGCTGGCTTGTGCGGTCAAATCACGCCATACATCTTTTTGCCATGACAATTCAATGCCTTGTCTTAAAGTTTGGTCGGCATTACGAAAGGTTGCCTTACCGCCTTCATTTTTAAGAGGCACAATGTCATCTTGAGTCAGGGTATAAAACGCAGCAGCGGTAAATTTCCCCAGTGCATTATCCGACTTTAAACCCAGCTCATAGGTTTCACTTTCGGCCGCTTTTAAACTAAAAGGCGTGTTTGTTGTGACTGCTGGATAAGCCATTTCAGTAAATGTAGGCGTTTCAAAACCTTGCGCATAGCTCGCATAAGCCATCAGTTCAGGAGCAATCTGCCAGCTCAAAGCTAGTGAGGGCAACAGTTTTTGATAATCCGTTTTACCTGAGTTATCACCATTACTTAAAAAATGATCTTCGGTTTTAAAATGCACATTGCTATAACGCAACCCCACATCAACACTTAAAGCATCATTGATCGCATAAGATGCTTGAAGATAAGGATCTAGATTCCATAAAGTATTGTCTTCATTACGGCGAAGTTCACCTTTAACCCCCAAGGTTTCGCCAATAAAGTTTTTATAACCGCGACGTTCTTCAGTCATTGCGTCTATTGCAACACCCGCAATCAGTTTTAAATTAGGCAAAAGTTCTTTGCCTGTCCAGCGCAGATCTGTACCATAAAAATTACGATCAAAATCAATCACACCGCCTGCATGATTGGCACCGCCCTGCGCTGTTTGCGGAATCGATTGATATTGCGTGACTGAACGCTGCCCTGCATAGGCCATGGCATAAATTTCGTGCTGATCATTAATCGGTTTATTCCACGTTAAACCTGTTTGCAGCTGCTCAATATCTTTGCGAGCGTTGTATAGCAATACATTTTTTGCGACTTGCTTAGGATTTTCTTTCCAATCTTTTTTCTCTAAACCACCCGGATCATCTGCATCAATTTTAACGTAATTAGTTATCCAATTAATTTTAGAACCATCATCTAAATTCCACGTCAGTTTTGCATTGCTTAAAACTTTATTAGCCGCGCTGTGATCTCTAAAACCATCTGTATCAAAATAAGATGAACTTAATATATAGCTCGGTTCGTTGGCATTTTTTGCACCGCCTTGCAGTACAACACTGGCCTGACCTTTATTTTCGCTACCGCCTGAGTAACCCAACGTAATGGAGTCCTGCCCTTGCCCTTCACGGCTTGTGGTTAGAATTGTGCCGCCTGATGAGTTGCCATATAGTGAAGACAGTCCGCCACCCAAAACCTCAATATGATCAAGGCTATTTAAATCAATATTCGACGTTTGGCCTTGTCCATCTGGCATGGTCGCAGGAATTCCATCAACATATAAACGCACTCCACGTACACCAAAACTTGAACGAGCGCCAAAACCCCGCATGGAAATTTGCAAATCTTGTGCATAGTTTTCACGGTTATTCAGCTGTAAACCCGGCACACCTTTTAAGGCTTCGGACAGGTTAACGTTCATGCCTTTTTGTGGCTCTTGCTGGATGTAATACGCAGATGCAGGTGTCGCCATGACATCTCGATCAGTTCGAGTGGCTTCTATGACAATGGTATCTAATGTTTGAACTTTTGTTGTGTCATCTACCGCATAAACACTCTGTCCAATACATGCAATCAATAAAGATAACGTCGTTTTTAAAAATGGGAAATTCTGCTGATCATACATAAATGACAAACCTTATATTTAAGTCACTCAATAAAAATTGTGCAACATGAGCACATTATCTATTTTTAAAATCTGTATTTTTTTGAACATTCTAATGACATATTGTGTGATATGGTTTTTTAGCAACAAATCAACATCACTTTTATGCGTCAATCGTTTTCAATGCTCTCTAAAAATCTGGATAAAAAAAGCCTGACGAATCAGGCTTTTTTAATGTGAGTCATCGACTTACTTATTTTTGATCAGGCAATGCATAGGCAACCAGTGAGTCACCCATTTTGGTACCAAATGATCCATGACCACCTGCCATAATCACAACGTATTGCTTGCCGTTTATTTCATAAGTCATTGGCGTTGCTTGACCACCCGCAGGAAGACGACCTTTCCAAAGCTCATCACCATTGGTTACGTTAATGGCACGGATATAGTTATCTTGTGTACCACCCACAAACATCACGTTACCCGCAGTTGAGATTGAACCACCCAACATTGGCACACCCATTTTAAATGGTGGCAATGGAATGCCCGGCATACTGTCACGAATGGTACCAATGCGGCGTTTCCAAACTGTTTCATGTGTATTCAAATCCACACCCGCCACAAAGCCCCAAGAAGGCTGTTTACATGGCAGACCAAATGGCGATAAGAATGCACTGATTTCAACACCGTAAGGTACACCATACATTGGCTGAACACCCGCTTCAGTGCCCGCGCCTTTGGCAGTTTGTTTACGATTTGGATCTTGAGGGATCAACTTGGTTACAAATGGCAATCCAATAGGATTCATTACAGCGATTTGACGATCAGGGTTAACCGACATACCGCCCCATTCGAACACACCCAAGTTACCAGGGAAAACCAAAGTACCATTTTCAGATGGCGGTGTATAAATACCATCGTAGTTCAATTTATGGAACGCAACACGGCACACCAATTGGTCAAACATAGTGGCACCCCACATTTGTTTGTCAGTCAATTTGTCTTTAGGCGCCATATCAAAGTCAGAGAATGGCTGCGTTTTAGAGTACCACTCGCCTTTAGTTTGCGGACCAAGTTTCACTGTTTGCGGAACAGGTTTTTCTGTAATTGGCACAATCGCTTTACCGTTGCGACGGTCAAGTACAAAGGCATTCCCTGTTTTAGTCAATACATAAATGGCTGGAACAATATTGCCATCTTTGTCTTTAATATCTGCCAGTGAGGGTTGAGATGGTACATCCATATCCCACAAATCATGATGTGTGGTTTGGAAGTTCCAAATCAATTTACCTGTAGTGGCATTCAAGGCAAGCATTGAGTTTGCATAACGTTCATGTAACTTCGTACGGTTACCGCCCCAAATATCTGGAGTACCGACACCTGTTGGAACGTAAACAATATCAAGTTTTGCATCGTATGCTAAAGGCGCCCATGCATTTGGTGAGTTTTGAACATATTTTTGACCCGGTGCTGGAATTTTGTTTGGATCTTCCGCACCTGTATCAAATACCCAAAGCAGTTCACCTGTATTCACGTCATAACCGCGAATCACACCAGATGGTTCTTCTGTAGAGAAGTTATCTGTCGTTGAACCAGCAATGATAATGGTTGTACCTGTTACCACTGGAGGTGATGTTGGCACATAACCACCTGGATAAGGGAATGGCATGTCTTTTTGCAGATCAACTTCACCATTATGACCAAAGTCAGAACATGGTTTACCTGTAGTTGGATTTACCGCAACAAGTCGGCCATCGTTCACAGGAAGAATCACTTTTTGTGGACATTCAGCAGACGTAGTTTTTTTGGCAGCTAAGCTTGCTTCAAAACCAACGGTATTATTTGCATCAAAATAAGATACGCCACGGCAGGTTAAATGCTGGAATGTATTGTCTGCGACTAACTTCGGATCAAAAGTCCATTTCGCCTTACCCGTAGCAGGGTCCAACGCTGTCAATTTTTGGTGGGTTGTACAGATGTACATGTTGTCGCCCACTTTAATTGGTGTGACTTGGTTCGTGGTTTCACCTGAGTCATTCTCAGTTTTAAACTCACCTGTGTGATATTCCCAAGCCACTTTCAGATCTTTGACGTTGTCTGAGTTAATTTGCTTTAACGGAGAATAACGCAAACCTGATTGTGTACGGCCATAAGCAGGCCAATCTTCATCCGCTACACCCGGAATTGCTGCGTGCTGCTCTGGCTGCTGGGTTTTCAACTCACCGCGGATTTCTTGCGGGTCATTAAAAATGGCATAGATCATCACTAAAATCGTAATTAGCAATGAACCGCCCAGCACCATTTGTGCGGTTTTCGATGCATCAAAACCACGGGTTACTGCTGGAATAAGTAGCAATAAACCAAAAACACCTAAAATATCTAAACGCGGTGCAAGCGCAAAGAAGTCTGAACCAACCTCCCAAAGCCCCCACACCACAGTACCGAGTACAAGTACGGCATAGACAATAAGTGCAGAACTTTTTAGCTTTTGTAATAGAACTGCAGTTGCGATGAAGAGAATACCTGCAATGATGTAGTACCAAGACCCACCAAGTACTGCAAGATAAATCCCTCCAATCAGTAGGCCTAAACCGAAGATTGCAGCAACTACTGCCAATATCGTTTTAAGCACTGAACCTGATGTCGAAGTATTCATGTTGAACACCTTTAAAAGATTCTATAGAAAGCCGATGGATGGGGAATCCACGGGCACCTTATTATTCTTAGTTCCAAATGCAGTGATACCATCAACATGCATGAATTATGAATGCATCAAAGTGCTAGAAGAATCAAGAGTGCATTTGCAACTAAGAACATTCACTTAAAATGCAGTATTAAATTTAATACCGCCTATCCAAGCATTTTCGCCATTTTTATATGCACCCACGTGGCGTACATATTGGACATTCGGGCGAATGGTTAACCAGTTTGCGGCATGAAAACCGTAATAAATTTCTGCGTCATACTCTTCGCTTTGCAGACCACGGGCATCCACGGTGCCATTGGCAATTTTGGCGTCATTCACATCATCATTAATGCTGATTCGGCCTACACCAATTGCAATTTCATCCTTCGGACGGGCATCAAATGCACCCTTGTACACCAAGCCGACATTTTGCATATTGCTGACATTATTGGTGTCAGAATCATGCACTGTGAGGTTAACGAAACCGCTTAAACCGCGTGATGCATCATCTTTATGTGCAGTCAGTTGTTGCTTAGCAACGACCCAGCCGCCCTGATGATGATCTTTTTCATTGACAGGGCTGTTGATGACATTCGCATCTGCTGTGCTGTAGTAGTAACCCGCACGGTATTCACCCGGTAATTTGGCTGCACCTACTTTAGGTGACCAAACCACTTCTGCAGGAATAATCGCGCCATGTGAACCGTCTGTACTTAAATTCCAGCCTTTGCCACGTTCTAAGTTTTCTGGGTTGTATTCATACACCCCGACTTGGGCAAACACATCTGGACGAATACTATATTTCACACGGGCAGCCCACTGACTGACGGGCCAGTTGTACCATTGGTCGCCTACCCAGTTCCCAACTTGCGAACCGCAAAGCGCAAGGTTTTGAAAATCACAGTCGAAGCTGTTGAAATCTTCACCTTCACCAAAACGGCCGACTTTCACATCTAACTTTTGATCTAAGAATTGTTTCTTAATCCAAAAGTCTGTCAGGCGCCATGTTTGACCGCGGCCCCATACTTCTTGAGCAGAACTCAGATGTCCATTCAGCGCATCAGAAGTATTCGAAAGATTGCGTCCGTTACGCTGTGTCACGGTAATTTGCGCTTCGGTGTCCTTCCAGCCTGCAATTTTTTCCAAGTCAAGGTGAGCACCCAAGGCGAATTGATCAGCATACTCTGTGCCATGATTTGATGATTTTTTGGCATCAAGCAAAGTGGCCATTTCACCAGTATAGCCAAAGCTGAAGTCATAACCTTTATTTTGCAGTTCGGTACGTTGTCCATTCCAGTCACCCAACATCCATTGGCTTTCTGGATTAAATGCATCTGCCGCATAAACAACTGAATTAGAAAATAAAAAAACCACTAAAGTTGCATATACAGCCTTATTTAATGAAGAGAGGTTCATTTAAATAGTGCCTAGATCACAATTTATGTATATTTATGGTACTCCCTTTATATTTTTTTAATGTAAATAATATTTAAAAAGTATTAGTTTTGGTGATTTTTTGTAAAATACATATTTTTAATAATTTAAAAATCCACAACTAAATACTTGATTATTAATAAATAGTCAAATTAAAACCAATAAACAAAAAAAGATAAATAAAATCTTAGTCAAACTTTCAATTCTGTTTATGTAAAAAATCCTGCCGAGACAGGATTTTTTTTGTGGAAGATGTGAAAAATTCACTCAATCAAACTTGATTCTTCGGCTGTGCAATAAAGCTTTTCGCTAAAATCAAGCGTAAAGCATACGCTACGGCCATGGCAAATATGGCATAGCCAGCAGGCTCAATAAATTGTGGAATAGCTAGCACAATCACGACAGTCAGTGGATACAACAGCTTTTTAAAACCTACCTGATGATGTGCCTCATGTAATACATATAAACTGGTGGTGTATAAAACCAAACAAGTTGCCACAAAATAGCTTTCACGCATTGAGCTAATTAAGGCCTCATGTGAAACTACATCTACGGCCGCAGCCAAGCTGGCACCTAAGGCCGCAATACTAATGAACACAAAGAAATGCCCATAACCCCATGCAAAGGCCATTTTTCTGCTATTTAATCGCTCCGCGATTTCACTGTCGAAATATGCCCACCACATGGTAAACATCATGACCAAGCCACCAATCATGAGAAAAATAAGCTCAGTACTAAAGCGCTGATTGGATAATGCATCTGTCATGGCAATCGAACATCCCACAATAGATTCACCCAATACAATAATGGTCAGTAACGAATACCGCTCAGCAATATGATGGGCATGCCATGGCGTACGGCTAGCTGATTCTGCAAACATAGGCACACATAGTTCCGCAATGACCAGTAAAATGAACAAATAACCAGTAAAATTGACAGGGGAAAAATGAAAAAACAACCAGCCCAATTGCACTAAAATAATACCGCTTGCATAACGTAATGCAGTTTTACGCCGTTCGGGATCATGCTTGGCCACCCTAAACCACTGTGTGACTAGCCCCAAACGCATAATGGCATAACCAATAATAATCACATCGAAGTCTTGCTGTTGAAATGCGCTAGGAATGCCCGCGGCAATGACCAATGAACCAATAATCTGTACAAAAGTCACTATGCGATAAAAAGCATCGTCATTGTCATAAGCAGAAGCGAACCAGCTAAAGTTCATCCATGCCCACCAAAGCGCAAAAAACACCATGCCATAGAGCATTAAGCCATGAGCTAAATGATTTTCAACAATTGCATGGTGTAGCTGTTGCCCTGCTGTTGCAATGGCAACCACAAAAATTAAATCAAAAAGTAATTCGAGCGAGGTCGCAACACGGTGCTTTTCGTGGGGATCACGTGCTGATAGTGGCTTTAACCACTGTGCAATTGTAGGAGGAGTATTTGGCATTCAATACGCTTTTTATTTAAAGTTATTTAAAGTTATTTAAACAAATTTTTTCAAATTCACTCCTTTCATACAAGTTGAATTACAAAATAAAAAAATCCCGCGCAAGGCGGGATTTTCTATCTCATGAATTAAAATAAAATTTGTTGGTTTTTCAGTAAATCTTCCAGTGAAAAATCTGTGTTTTGATTGTTTAAAATTAATAAATCAACAGCAGCGTGTGCTCCTGCCGAACCATCCCGATCGACTGAAACAGTCATTGTTTTATTGCCACTGTCATAAGTCAACTTCACAAACTGATCCAAATTACCTGCATTCACATTACTATCCAGTAGCGCAGAAATATCTATTTTATCTGCCTCTGTATCAGTATTTACATTGCCAAGATGAAAATCATTCCATGTGTCCAGGCCATTGCCACCATCATTATCCGCCGCGTTCAGCAATTCAAAGATTACGGTGTCTGAACCAGCGCCACCACTTAACAGATCATTCCCTGCACCACCAATCAGAAGATCTTTGCCTGTACCACCAATCAATTCGTCATCGCCTGCTCCCCCAAAGAGTGTGTCATTACCAGCACCACCATTTAATGTATCTGTGCCGTCACCACCTCTTAACAAGTCATGACCTGAACCGCCTGTTAACGTGTCATTTCCAGTTGATCCATAAATTCGGACATCTGTACTATTAGCGTGCTGATCATAATCAGCGGCTTGATCAAAGTAAGTCGGCGATGCACCCAACAGTTTCACATCGGCTAAGGTTGTAGTGGATTGACCTGTTGGAGACTGAGGCGTCGGAATTATCGGTACGAGCGGTAATATTGGGGATGCATTTGCAATAAATGTAGGTATTGTAGAAGTAGGACTAGGTATGCCTGATTGTGTCGCATCCCACACATCTACTATTAATGTACTTGCCACATTTAATCCAAGTAAGGCTGACTGATGGACTGTGCTTAAGAATTCTAAAATAGCAGCATTAGAAACCAATCCCCCATCCGACGCCGAAATTCTTAATCCATAAGTTGCAGCGATAGCTCCTAATACACCTGCATCATAAGTTTGAACAACTTGAAGACCTAACTGATCTGCAAGTACTGTTGAATATTTCCAGCCTCCAGCTAAAGTCATTACTGAAACAAGAGATATTTCTACTTGTTTCAAATCATTATTTACATCATAGGCAGCAAATGGTCGATCTTCCAATTTCAGAACACCAAGTAAATCTGCGCCAACCAAGCCAAGTAAAGAACCTGTTTGAATAATCGCCACAGGTAGTGTATTGGCAATCACTGGGTCAGCACCTTTTACTGATAAATCAAAAGTAGATGTTGATTGATTTCCAGCTACATCTGTCGTAGTTGCCGACCAAGTATGTGTGCCTATCGCCAAAGCTGTAGGTTGTGTATAAGACCACTTTCCTGTAATTGCATCAGCTATTACAGATGTTAACGTACCATCTGGCAATGTAAGACTAATACTTGCACCAGGATCAGCAGTACCATATAAAGTCGGCTGCGTATCATCGGTTGAGCCACCACTGTATAAGCTTCCTTGACTTGAACCTGTGTCATCCTGCGCGCTTAAAATGGCAAGCTTAGGTGCTGTCGTATCAACCGTAATCACAGGTAAGTTTGTAACTGAACTATTTCCAGCTGTATCAACCTGTTTAACTTGCAGATTATTATAAGTTCCATCTGTCAAAGTGAAGCTTTTGCCAGAACCTTGAACCCATGTCGTACCATCTTTGCTGTAATACCATGTAGCCCCTTGTTCAAGCCCATCGATATTGATTTTACCATTTGAAGTAATATGATCCGTCGCGAGAGATCCCGTATCCTGAGCAAGTACAGCAGTTAATTGTCCCACTGTATGATCAACAATATTGATTTTAAGGACTGCACTGGCCTGATCTGTACCGTTTTTGATGGTATAGCTAAAACTATCTGACTGACCAACAGAATTTGCATTAGTGACTATATAGGTATAATCCCCTGTTTTATCAATAACGAGCTTGCCATACACACCATAAACCGTAATTTTATTTGTAAGACTATCTGGGAAATAATCTTTGCCATTGAAGGTAACTTTTATAAGCTCAGAGCCTATAGCTGGCGTATCTGCTGAAGCACCGCCAACACCTGTAATCACGTTACCCACTTGATCAAAATCACCAAATACAGTTTCGGTTAACTGCGTAGTAATGTTCGTATCTTGCAGTATAGTCAAAGTATTGTTTAACAAAGCCTGCGATACAGCATCCAAGACTTTATCCGTTAATGTTAATAACCCACCTGTAACAAATAACGGTGCTAACAATCCACTTTGAGCATTTAGCAATGTTGTAATTTCACCAACAACAACACCCAAACCCGAGCCATTCAATGGTGTTAATATGCCATTTAATAGCACACCTATACTATCTGCAATTGCACCGCCACCGAGTGCGCTTTTAACAGCATTTACGATCAATACCTGATTATCAGCACCTAAAACCATACCATTGGCACCCAAATCGGCAATCGTTAAGCCTTGTACCAATTGATTTAACTGACTTGAGTCGCTACGTACCACAACATTATAAGTACCCGGTTCAAGTCCATTAATTGTGGCAGCTAAAGTATCATTTCCAAGTAAACCTAAAACAGGCAAGCCAGCGACGTTACCAAGTAAAGAATTCGATGTTACTGCTGAATAAACCACCTTACCTGTCGCATCAATAACATCCAATCTAAAAGCATTGGCAACAGATACTAACGCTGTCTGCTTAATTTGGATCGAAAGCGTACCTGCACTATTTGCTGCAACGGTAACGGATGCACTATTGCCAGCGTTGTAGTTTGAATCCAAAAGACCAATCACATCTAAATTGCTACTGGTTTGTGCTGCATGGGCTACTGTTGTTTTAGAAATAATATCAAGTATAAGCGTATCATCTGTAGCAATAAGCTTGGTTTGGGTCGAGCCGTTGACCAGACCACCAATTAAGTTGTTGGTGCTAAAGCCATTGGCATCATTGCCTGCAATGTCTTGGATGACGCCAGTGCTGTCATTCAGGATTGGTGTTTTGTCTGCATAGACCACGTTCACCACATCGGTGCTGTAGATGGTTTGTGGCAGTATGAGGGTCACGGTGTTGCCGTTGATGCTGACATCTGTATCGCTAATGGTCTGTAATTGGCCATTCACCAAGACATTGAATTGTGCCCCTGCTGGTTTTACCCCAGAGTCTAATGTTTCACTGAAGCTTAGGCTGATGCTCTTACCATCCGTCGCAACGCTTGCACTGCTTAAGTACGGTGCTGTGGTGTCTGGTGTCGCTGGCGGAGTTTGGGTCGAGCCGTTGACCAGACCACCGATTAAGTTGTTGGTGCTAAAGCCATTGGCATCATTGCCTGCGATGTCTTGGATGACGCCAGTGCTGTCATTCAGGATTGGTGTTTTGTCTGCATAGACCACGTTCACCACATCGGTGCTGTAGATGGTTTGTGGCAGTATGAGGGTCACGGTGTTGCCGTTGATGCTGACATCTATATCGCTAATGGTCTGTAATTGGCCATTCACCAAGACATTGAATTGTGCCCCTGCTGGTTTTACCCCAGCGTCTAATGCTTCACTGAAAGTTAAGCTGATGCTCTTACCATCTGTCGCAACGCTTGCACTGCTTAAGTACGGTGCTGTGGTGTCTGGTGTCGCCGGCGTGGTTTGGGTCGAGCCGTTGACCAGACCAGCAATTAAGTTGTTGGTGCTAAAGCCATTGGCATCATTGCCTGCAAGGTCTTGGATAACGCCAGTGCTGTCATTCAGGATTGGTGTTTTGTCTGCATAGACCACGTTCACCACATCGGTGCTGTATATGGTTTGTGGCAGTATGAGGGTCACGGTGTTGCCGTTGATGCTGACATCTGTATCGCTAATGGTCTGTAATTGGCCATTCACCAAGACATTGAATTGTGCCCCTGCTGGTTTTACCCCAGCGTCTAATGCTTCACTGAAAGTTAAGCTGATGCTCTTACCATCTGTCGCAACGCTTGCACTGCTTAAGTACGGTGCTGTGGTGTCTGGTGTCGCCGGCGTGGTTTGGGTCGAGCCGTTGACCAGACCACCAATTAAGTTGTTGGTGCTAAAGCCATTGGCATCATTGCCTGCAAGGTCTTGGATAACGCCAGTGCTGTCATTCAGGATTGGTGTTTTGTCTGCATAGACCACGTTCACCACATCGGTGCCGTAGATGGTTTGTGGCAGTATGAGAGTCACGGTGTTGCCGTTGATGCTGACATCTGTATCGCTAATGGTCTGTAATTGGCCATTCACCAAGACATTGAATTGTGCCCCTGCTGGTTTTACCCCAGAGTCTAATGTTTCACTGAAGCTTAGGCTGATGCTCTTACCATCCGTCGCAACGCTTGCACTGCTTAAGTACGGTGCTGTGGTGTCTGGTGTCGCCGGCGTGGTTTGGGTCGAGCCGTTGACCAGACCACCAATTAAGTTGTTGGTGCTAAAGCCATTGGCATCATTGCCTGCAAGGTCTTGGATAACGCCAGTGCTGTCATTCAGGATTGGTGTTTTGTCTGCATAGACCACGTTCACCACATCGGTGCTGTAGATGGTTTGTGGCAGTATGAGGGTCACGGTGTTGCCGTTGATGCTGACATCTATATCGCTAATGGTCTGTAATTGGCCATTCACCAAGACATTGAATTGTGCCCCTGCTGGTTTTACCCCAAAGTCTAATGTTTCACTGAAGCTTAGGCTGATGCTCTTACCATCCGTCGCAACGCTTGCACTGCTTAAGTACGGTGCTGTTGTGTCTGGTGTCACTGGCGGGGTTTGGGTCGAGCCGTTGACTAGACCACCAATTAAGTTGTTGGTGCTAAAGCCATTGGCATCATTGCCTGCGATGTCTTGGATGACGCCAGTGCTGTCATTCACATTTGGGTTTGTATCTGTATAAATAACTTGAACATCCTGACCTGCATAAATTTTATTATCTAATTTTATTTCTATTTGCTGACCATTGATGCTTACTGAATATTCGGCAGGTAAAACAACTTTTCCATCCACAACAACAATAAATTTTGCTGGATTTATATTGGCATTTGGATCTAGTGCTTCGTTAAAACCTAAAATAATGTCGCCTGCAGCATTTACCACGGCACTGGTCATCTGCGGACTTGTGCTATCTGGCACAGATGTTTGAATTTTATCTGAAATATTACCAGACTGATCTACAGCAGTGACATCTACAATTTTACCTTCAGTCAAAGGTGGCTGAAAATTGATAGTGACATTACCATTACTATCTGCAATTGCAGAACCGAGCAAATTCCCCGTAGTATCCTTCACATTAACAACAGCATTTGGCTCAGTTTTTCCTTGTAGCACCTTACCGTCGAAGGCGGTAATTTGAGGTTTATCAGGTGCTGTCGTATCACTGGTTGTAGGTGCTGAATCTTTTGAGTTTGAGTTATTACTGGCAATTGCAACTCCACCACCAATAGCTACAGCCCCTAAAGCCCAAGGCCATATTCCAGCAAAAACACCTCCACCACCTGTTGCTCCAACCAAGCTCGAATCTAATGGATGATAACGGATAAGATCGGTAAAAACATTGCCTTGAGCATCCGTAAACTCAGCCCAATATAACTTATTACCATGCTCAAATACTAAATAATTTGAATTTACCGGCATTGTAAAAAAATTATCAACTGTAATTATTTCACCGCTCTTCAAAGTAATGATTGCTGCATCACCTTGTCGAGTTATACTTGCAACATCATTATAATCAATATCAATCTTCACAATTGATTCTTTAACCAAATGAATATTATTTGATTGAGTTACATCAATAATTGATCCATTATCTTTTGAGAGAACTTCTATTTTTATAGTCATTTTGAAACTCCACAAATACTTTATGATGGTTCTAACTTGATTTACTTCCATCATTGTTAATAGCAGTAGTGATGCCTCAAAAAAATGCCATTTATCGCCCAAAAAAAGTGCAATGCATCGTTAGATCAGTGCGATATATCACCTCCGCTCAAATTAAGTTTAGATCAATGATTTTAATTGTATTTTTTATTTGATAAAAAAATCTCATTTGCGCAAACCCATGAGATTAACATCACAAGAAAAGCAACGATTAGTGAAGCAAACGACATGATTTTGTAATTATTATTTTTTGTTACCAAAATACATAAACAACCTAAAAACTTACATAACGCTACATGATGAAATACTTAATGACACAATCAGCTCTATAGGAATGAAAATCCCATTTATGTAGTACAAAAATATAAAACGATTTAATAAACACGAATAAATATTTTATTTAAAACAAAGATATTAAAAACCCTCTATATATTTAATAAGAAATTAAATTTCTCTTAAATATATAGAAGGAATAAAAATACTGATTAAACCAAATTTATTAATGCATTAAAACTGTCTATTTTATAACATGGCTGTGCATGTTCTATTTCTTCCGACGTGCCATAACCATAGGTCACTGCAATTGTTTCAATTCCATTTCGACGCGCGCCCAATATGTCATATTCACGATCACCAACCATAATGCACTCACTTGGGTCTAGCTGCTCTTGTTGCAAAATATAGGCAATTAAATCACCCTTATTTGTACGTTCACCGTTCAGCTCACTGCCATAAATGACTTTAAAATACTCGGCCAAATGAAAGTGCTCTAAGATCTGCTTTGCGTAAATGGTGGGCTTTGCAGTCGCTACATATAAAGCATATCCCTTTTGCTGTAAGTGCTTTAAGGTCTCTGCTACTTGTGCATAGACCATATTTTCTAATAAACCAATGCTAGAAAATCGTTCACGATAGCCCAATAGAGCCTGCTCGGCTAAGTCATCCTCTACACTGACTTGTAAAATTCGAGCCAATGATGCTTTCAGTGGTGGTCCAATAATCCAATCAATATTCAAATCATCTGCAATCGGATGCCCAACTTTAGCCAAACCATAACGCGCACATGTCGTAATCCCTACTTTTGGGTCAGTCAGTGTTCCATCCAAATCTATCAAAATATTTTTAATCACACGTGTTCCTTGGCTTGATTTACGCAGAGCAAAAATGCACTCGAGTGTTCTTTCAAAGTTGCCTATACTAACGCATATTTATTCAATGAAGGATATCCTTGTGCGCCCTACAGTGCTGTGTTTTTCAGGCCTCGACCCTTCTGGTGGTGCTGGGCTTCAAGCCGATATTGAAGCCATTGGCCAAAGTGGTGCACATGCAGCCATTGCCTGTACTGCGCTGACCATTCAAAACTCGCAGCAGGTATTTGGTTTTGAAGCCACGCCTAAAGCATTGCTTCTTGCGCAGGCCAATGCTGTCGTAAATGACCTTCCTATTCGCTGTGTAAAATCGGGTATGTTAGGCACGACCGATAACATTGCAGCGCTGGCTGAATTTTTACAGCAACACCCAGATTATCAATATGTATTGGACCCTGTATTGGTGGCCAATAGTGGTGGTTCTTTGGGCAATCAAGCGACTTTGGTTAAAGCTTTTGCCGAACTCATTCCATTAGCTAGCATCATTACGCCAAATACAGTTGAGCTACGTGCGCTTACAGGTGAAAATGATTTAGATCTGGCGACGCAAAAATTATTTGCGATGGGTGCAAAAGCAGTCCTTGTCAAAGGTGGACATGAAGATACACCTGAATATATTCGTAATGCCTTATATATACAGGGTGAATTAATTTCAGAAACCCGTTGCCCACGCTTAGCAGGTGAATACCATGGTTCTGGTTGTTCACTGGCCAGCTTTATTGCAGGTCGTTTAGCTCAAGGCGATGCACTTAAAACTGCAGTACAACATGCCGAAACATGGCTATTTGGTGTGTTAAAGAATGCCGAGTCCCCTGTTGAGGGTGGCCAAAAAATTCCTAAGCGTTTTTAAACAAAAAGCCCTGAATCATTCAGGGCTTTTTTAATATGAACTGATGATTACAACCCCTGTTGCACTGTCGTTACCCACGTAGGTAGCGCCCAAGCGCCACCAATAAATCCTTTACATTGTACGGTTCGTGCTCGATAGCTCAGTACAAATCGGCTTCCATTCCACGCCCACTCAGTTGTGCTATTACAATCAGCAATACCACGGCCACGTTGGTTGGCAAAAATCTGCCCTTCACTAAAACTATTCGCTGAAACCGTCACCAATTGCTTCACTTGTTTTAACTGCCGATCCATCAGCCAATAGCCATTGCCATAATTATAAGCTGCGCGCCAACAAGGAATTTCCAGCAACAGATTTTGCTCATTAATTGGATACGCAATCACACGATCGCCCTCCATAAAATTCTGTTCAAATATTAAAGGACAATCAGATGCTTTTACCTGTTTTTTGAGTTGTACATACAACTGCTTGGCTGTTTTTGAATGCACACTATAACGGCTTTGCATACCTTTTTGATAATGCTGAATATTTACCTTCGGCATTTCTTGTGCTTTTAACACCTTATCAGAAGCGGTCTTGCCCTTACGTAATGTTGCAGAGTTTGTACCAATACGGCGCTGGAAATCATCCATACGCAATAGCACGGCACTTGCCCCATCTACAGACAACTGCCAACGCTGTTTGCCACTTCCCCATAACACGGGCTTAGTGCCTTGTAGTGCAGTTAACAATTGCTCTGTTTGACTCGCATCCAATACGCCTTCACCCGTTTTAGGATTGATATTAATCCAGCTTTGCGGTTTACCATCTTTATAAAACTGCAATGCGCTTTGCACACCATCCAATGCTGTCGCATCAATTTTCACGCGTGCACTCAATTTGCTTTGTGCACCTGCTACGCGTTGTAGCAATACTGAAATAATGGAACTTTGTTGCTCTGCTTGATAACCCGCAACACGGCAAGTACCAGTATTGTCACATGCAACTTCCCAATCTTTATGCGCAAAATATTGGCCTTCAATTTGCGCATGCCCCAAGGCACTACACATCACCAGACTTAAGCCAATCCCGCATTGGATGATAAATTTATTTTTTTCCATTCCTTTGGCTCTAAATTTATCCTAACAGCATGTTAAAACCGTTTTTGATGAAATACCAGCCCAAAGCATTGACTACACAGCACAGCTAAGCTTAAGGCGCATCCGTTAAGTTGTCTAATTTCTGTATTTTTTTGACCCGTGTACGTTCATCACTCAATACTTTAATTAAATCATTGGCCAAACCTTTTAATAAGCTCATATCATCTTCACTAAGTTTTTTCGGTAGACGATCCAAAATACAAAAACTCCCCAAAGCAATGCCTTCACGGTTACGTAAGACCACACCTGCATAAAATCGAATCCGGTTATGTAATAGTTCAGGCAAATGTGCAAAACGCGGATCCCTCTGTAAATCTTCAATAATCAAACTTTCATTTTGATAGACCAAATGACTGCAAATTGAATCATGTTTAGATTGCCGTGCTTTCATTGGGTCACCTACATCCTGAGCAAGTGGACTAGCAGGCGTATACACCCAGTCCTGTTTAACCCATGAAATTTGGGCATATTTCACATCAAAGGCTTGTCTTGCCTCCTCTATATACTGGGTATAAATACTCAGATTCTGCGCATCAAAAACACCCAGCTCATCCAAAGCTTTTACACGTTTTTCCTCAAGTTCTAGGTCAGGCTCATCTAGCCATTTTTCACCTTGGCGTAACCTTAAAGCATCAATACTGAGCAATAAATCATTCATGTTATTGACCACAGCATCTGCATCAAACTGAGCTTTGATCTGATCTAATTGCTGTACATCATCACAACTCCACAAAGCGAAAATGAGCTTTGTATCTGGGTAATACTCTCGAATACGATGGCTCAATAGTCGCACTTGTGCTTCGGGTGCGGTATGAAAAATTGAAATACAGATAATCTGCACGGTGCTATTTAATGCGAGCAATGCTTCTGATTGCCCCTGAATGAGAACCTCAGTATATGCCTGAGCAGGAATTTCTCTTAAATTCAAACTATGCGCCAGCATCTCTGACACTTGTACATCCACTTCCCAGCGCGCCCCAGCACACCAGACCTCAGCCAACGCATTTGCATTGACATTTGCAAGGCTATAAGTTTGTTGAAAATGATGATTAAAACGTTTTAAGCCTAAATGTAAGCGTAAACGATGCTCTGCACTGGCCTCTGTATTATGGCCTCTCGAAAAAATTCGAATCGCTGGAATCGCCACTTGATCATAAAATTGATATATCCGACGTACGCGCTGTTCTGGCGTCGCCTTTTTGGGTAATTGATCTTGAATATAACCATTAGCCACATCCATAGCATCTTGCACATCATCTGCCACCAAGCGTTGATAAAAACGTTCATAGGGAGCCAAAGCTGGCTCACTGCCCAACAAAATTTTTAAAAACCTTAATGCAGGTACGTAGTTAGACAAAACCAACAAACAGGCCGTCAATGGTGTAGATAAAATTAAACCAATTGGCCCCCATAAGGTGGTCCAAAAGGTGGTTGCCAAAATAATTGCCAGCGCTGATAGCCCAGTACTTTCACCATATAGCCATGGCTCAATAATATTATTACTGATCAGTTCTAACAGCAAAATTAAGCCGATCGTCCATAGCACCATATTCCAGCCTGGATCTACAGCAAAGGCTAAGGTAATGGGGAAAACTGCAGAAATCATTGGACCAACATAAGGAACAAAGCGCATGACTACAGCCACCATGCCCCACATAATGGCCGCAGGCACCCCAATAAACCATAGCCCTGCCGCCATTGGAATGCCGTAGGTTAAATTGACCGTGAGCTGCATCCTTAAATACGTTCCGATTCTATTCGCGGTTTCATCAAGCGCATCGGTTCCTATATTTAAATTACCACCCAACATTTTTAAAAAACGGTCATGTAAATCTTTACGATTAATTAAAATTAGAATTACGAATAAGAACACAATACCCGCGGTTGCCAATGGATTCAGCACCCGATCGCTCCACTCCAGCGCGGCTTCTGCTGTACTTTGCTCCTGCCCAACCACTTTGACTTTTTGCACACTTGGATCAGGCTCTTCAGGAATGGTTTTATCAATAGAGCCTTCAATAGTATCTAAAGTATTTTTAGCCCCATCCCACACGCTCGGACCTTGAGAATACTGCCGTACTGAGTTTAGTTTTTTTTGTATAGTGCCATGATATTGTGGCAATTCCTGACTTAATTGCCCCAGTTGATACCCCAAATATGTCGCGGCACCTGACAGCACACCCAAAACCAAAGTCACCACCAATGCAATCGATAACCATTGAGGCAGGCCTCTTTTTCTTAGTCGCATGACTAAGGGATCCACTAAAAATGCCAGCAAAATCGCCAAGGCCAAAGGAATAAGAATATCCTTCCCCCAATACAAGGTAGCAATGACCAAAGCACTAATAATAAAACCTGCTGTGATGCTGATGATTTTTTGCAAGCTAGCAGGAACTGTTGCAACGGGGGAATTTATCCCATCAACAGTCTTGTCATTTTTCGGCAGTGGCTGATACGGTGCATTGGTGCTATTTTTGTTTTTATGATCCATTGTCTTCGTCCTGAACCATGAATTCTTATTGTTAATTTAGGCTGAACATCAAACACTGCGTATGATAATCATGTAATGATTTGCAACGTTAAGGCACAAGTTAATGTGATTTAAAGCTTTTTATGGCTTGCTCATCATGCTGGCTTTAATCCCATGATGCCATTAGAAAAATAAGCAGATATATATTAGAAATACAAAGGGATGGCCTGCTGAGTAGCAAAATCCACAGGCAAGGAAATATGTTGATGCTGAATTTTCCAGCCTTGCGCAGTTTTTCGTACAGCCAATGTAGAACGACACCAAGGAATTTTAGGCGTTTCAACACCATCATCTCGGTCAACTTTAGAATAACAACTAATAAAACCCATACTTTCAGTGGCGTGAATGAGTACATCTCGACGATAAACCCGAACATTGGCTTGGAACACACTGCTATAACGTTGCCATAAAGCCTGATAGGCTAATATTCCAGATGTCTGGCTACTGGTATCAAAGAAACAAACATCTGCAACGCAATAGCCCACGATTTTCTGAATATCCAACTGACACACCACATTATCCCAAGCGGATAAAAATTCTTGTATTTCTAACCCAGCCTGTTGCTCTCCATGAATTTTGACTGGATAACTCATTCTTTATTGTCCTGTGAATTGCGCTACCCTTTGGCTTTTACCCTAAGGCTCTCAATTTAAATTTAAGGCAGTTGTACTGCGGTTATTTTCCAGCTAAGCCCACGGCGTTGCATCATAAATCGAGTGTTTTGTTCTACATGCGTATTTGATTTTGCCTCGTGTGGCACGATCACTTCAAAGCGATTCCAACTCGTATAGTGTGCCTGTGGTCGACTGCGCGCTTGCTCAACAGCATGAGAAGCTTGCACAAGATCGTCATCGGCTGTCAGCTGTAGACCTTGTGTCTCTGTATCACTTATGGGCTGTGCTTCCTGCCATACATTTTGCACAGAACCTAACACAGATTTTGCACCCAATAAATCCTCTTTTTGAATCAACTCGGATAAGGTTTTCCCTTGCATTAACAGCATCAATGTCTGTGGATTAAGCACCATATCGACTGCATAGTCTGAAAACTTCTGACTCAGTTTAACTTGCCATTTTTGTAGGCTTGGGGGCAATGACTCACCTCCTGTATAGTGCTGAAAACGTTGTTCTAACTGGGGTTTTAAACTAATTTTAACTGCATCGTAATCAATGTATTGGGAAATTTTATTTGCCTGATTTTGTTCATAGGCTTGCTGAATACGATGCAACACCCAATAGGGCGAAATCACATAAGTCAGTATGGCTAAGCCTAGCCCCACAAAAAAACTGTATTTCAATACCTTCATCGTGCCTATATTCATTCCATACAAAAAAGACCTAGGTTAGTTCACCTAGGTACTTTTATATTTTTTGCTTTACATCATTTTCAACTCATCATCATTCGATGCCATTACGCTGTGCATCAATTCATCATGATGAAAGATTTCAGACTCTGATGACAGCGTATAGCTTTAGGTCGTTATATCTTTAATGACGGTTGAAACTCCATTGGTTTTGACCGATTCAATGCCCTTTTCACGCGATTGCTCACTGGCATAAAATTGACTCGTACCAATAATTTGATGATTGGCGGCTTTTAAATTGAAATATGGTTTCCCATTTTTAGCTTCTAATCGATCATAACGCTGATCATCGGTACAGTTTTTTTGCACAGACTCAATGCCGTTGTGTGCCGATGCTTTTGCTTTATACAATTCACTCGTCAAAATGGGTTCGCCATTTCCTGCTTTCAGTACAAAGCGAAATTGACCATCACTTGCAAGCGATATTTCATACCAACCAGCCATACCACACCTCTTGTTATTCTTAACTATTTTTAGAACATATTTTAATCAACATACCTTATTTAAAACGCTAAATAAATGCCATAAACTAAAAAAATTGCTGATTTTTTTAAAAATAGAAGTGCGTATGACATCATTAAAAATAGCGCTGAAAAGCGCTATTTGAATTTAGGCTTGAACCAGTTGCTTACTGTAGGTGGTTTTCGTCATTTCTAACACTTCAACGCACATTTGTACCGTCATACCTGACTGAGCAGGTAGAACCTGTTGCAAGGCTTGTAAGAGTTGCTCAGAAATTTCAGCTTGGGTTTCTAAACTTCTGCCACTCAGTAATGACAATTTAATATGCACATAAGCCTGCGTCTCATCTGGCTCTAATCCAATCAACCAATCCTGTTGACATACTGCACGGCTTTTAATGTCTAAAGCCGAGCTCACATGACCCGTTGCAAAAAGAGTATGGTTTAAGGTTTTGAGTACCTGCTTGGCATCAATATTTTTAATATTGTTAGAATATTCAACATGAATATGAGGCATGGTGTGGTTTCCCAACGAAGTAAAAACAAATTATGCCTGATCCCCCAATACGACGCATGCTTTCACCCTCTTAAAAAGCTACAAGTTGCAACGTATTGGGAATAGCTGATTAATATCTGGTCAATATCAAACCCTAAGGTATTTAAACTTTTTTGACATATTCAGATTTCAGTTTAATCGCACCAATTCCATCCACTTTACAGTCAATGTCATGGCCATCTGATGCTTCTGGTACAAGGCGAATACTTTTTACTTTCGTGCCCACTTTAACTACAGATGATGAGCCTTTAATTTTAAGATCTTTAATCACGGTTACAGCATCGCCATCGGCTAAAACATTGCCATTAGCATCTTTAATAACGACCTCTTGTTCGCTCAGGTCTTGTTCACCTGCACGCCATTCATGTGAGCACTCTGGGCAAATCAATAAGTCACCATCTTCATAGGTATATTCAGATTGGCATTTTGGGCAATGGGGTAAAGTCATAACAACCTCAAATGTGGATCAAACACAAAAAAACGGCACAATACATGCCAAAAAAAAGCCACTATAACAGGAAGCTAGAAAGACATACAAAAACTATGGTTATTTAGCTCATTTAAAAATACGAGAACTCAGTACAAAATTTCATTCGCTAGATCTGATCTATCAATACGCTTGGCGAAGCAAATCACCTATTTAACAGCGTCGCAAAGCAGGTCAAAATTATTGGTCTGGAATAGATGGATTCACTAAAAAAGACAGTAACTGTAAAGACTCCTGCCAGCCTAAATGGCATGCATCGGGTGGAATCACATCTGGAAGTCCCTGTTGCACTATCGTAACTTCTGTACCCACAGACACTTCTTTTAATTGCACAATTACTTCAATTTCACCCGCCAGTTCTTCCGCATCAAATATATCGCTATAACGTAGCAACTGGTTTTCAATCACCTCATGATAACGACCATGAAAAGCATGGCTGGTTCCCGTTGAAAAGTTGGTAAATGACATGCGGTAACTGCCCCCCGTGCGCACCTCTGCGTGTTCAACCTTTGCAATAAAACCATGAGGGGCCATCCACTTTACTAAGGCATTAGGATCGGTAAATGCACGAAATACGCGCTCAGGTGGTGCTGTAAATATACGTTGTAGGTGAACTTTATGACTCATGTGCATACTCCTTATAGTTTTTGTATTGTTCCAATACTCTGCGATCTGTATTTATTGTTTCGCTTTTTTTCTGATTGACACATATAACGCGTTCAATAGATCAAATCAAGTCCGCTTCGAGTGTAGCCTCCTTTAGGAGCTTTACGAGGTCCATAACATAGACCGATATTCATGATGTTAATTTAAATACACGAACAATATTTGACAGTGTTCAAATGCTTCTACAGCCAAATAAAAAAAGCCTAATCGAATAAGACTAGGCCCTTTTTTAAATTTGCACGGTTATTGGCTGTTGAGTTCTTCTTCTGGATCAAAGTCTTCATCATCATAAATATAGGCCATACAGCCCCAGCCGTCATACTCACCCTCAAATTGCACGGCAATTTTGCTAAACCATTCTTCCAAATCGACAATGTCGGCATATTCAGGTTCCATATACACATAAATGGTAATTACCCATTCATTGGTATCTTCATCCTCAAATAAACTGATTTTTTGTTCTTCTTTTAGCAAATAAATCGCACACTGATCAGCTTTTTCTTCACTGGTAAACGCAATTGAATATTCAATTTCATGCGCTTCCGTCAAGTCATCACCATCTTCATGCATTTGCCATAGCACATTGCCATTGTCATCATCTGGATATTGTTCGTAATCGCGTGACATATTCGAATCCTTTTATGATTGTCATTGGTTCTCGATATAAAGTAGCCGATTTTTATTGCAATTTGGCGATTTATTTACAAAACAATGCCTCACCTTTGCCTTGACAACATATTCTCAGCCACAACTGCTTACTTAGGCTAATATTTAATGCACGCTTTGTACCAATACTTACTTTTACAAAAATATTGTGATGGCTAGACCCGCATTTAAAAAGGCACAACACCTTGAATTTCCAAATGTTCGCCACTCAAAGGTTGCTTAAAAGCCAAATAACTCGCATGTAAAGCCATGCGATTGAGTGGACTCCAATCTGGATTAGGATGATACAGTCGATCGCCCGTAATAGGATGCCCAATACTCATTAAATGCACACGTAACTGATGGGAACGCCCTGTAATCGGTGTGAGCAGTACACGGCTGATATCTTGGCTGGCATCATAATCTAAAGCTTTATATAAGGTTTGTGCAGGCTTACCCAGTTCATAATGCACCATTTGACGCGGTCGATTTTCCCAGTCAGTAATTAATGGCTCATTAATACTACCCTCACCTTTGAGCTCGCCCTGCACCAAAGCGATATAGTTTTTCTTTACCGTGCGTGCTTGAAACATTTTACTTACCGCAACTTCTGCATCGCGATGTTTGGCAAACATTAAAATGCCTGATGTCGCCATATCTAAGCGGTGGGTAATTTTGGCATTGGGATATAAAGCCAATACACGCAAATAGGCGCTGTCATGATGCTCAGGTAAACGACCTGGCACAGACAATAATTCCGCAGGTTTATCAATAATCACCAAATCATCATCTTCATAAACAATCTGAAGTGGTCCTTGGGGAGGCATATATACAAATTTTTCGTCAGCAGGCATGAGGCTACAGCATTTGGAGCAGGTTCGGGCGAAAAATATCAACTGCACTGCGGTGTGTCAATCATCTGCCAACGGTTCAGCTCGCAAAACACATTTGCCAGACTTGCGATTGCTGTGTACAAAAATATAGCTCAGGAATGAATTATACATCTGACATTAAACGTTCTTAACCACGTGTAAGTCATGTCTATTAGCACACAAATTAGAAGATATGTTCGAGTTGATTGGGTTGCTTTAAAATGTATTTTCTATTGAAATGCTTTTTTGCTGGTTGTATTTGGTGTAGTTTTTTTTAGTTGTTCATTTTTATTGGGTGATCACTTGAATTTTGAGGGTGGTGTCAGAGAAAACGGTTGGTTTACTTCAACTATTATCACTTTGTAAGTCATAATCTTATAGCCTATAAACTCTTGGTCTATAGCGTCCTAAGCCGAATCGAGACCTTGTGGGTAAGTACTGCTCTCGCGTCGTGCGCCCTCACAGCATGCTGCTCTTTTCGATCTCTATCACACCCTTGAGATAAAGTTTAGAAAAAAGCAGGCGGGATTGTTTCCCTACTACAGACTCATTTTTATCTATTTTGGAATTTTTTTTCACCCATTCGTAAAAATATTAAAATACTTTTCAAACCTAGTAAAAATAGGCATTCAAGATCGCAAATAAGCATTAAAAAATCTATTTTTATTTCACGATCTCTTCGCTAGAGGGTTTCAATACAACAGGCTAAACCACTTTATGAGCTACACGCCACTTCAGTATCCCCCTTTAAATACTGTTGTTTGAGTGCATCCAACTGACCATTTAAAAAACGATCCAAATATTCATGTGCTTTTCTTAAATTGAGCTGTTTAAACTCAACATAATCTTTGGTTTTACGCTTAAATAAACCAAAGACTTCACGTTGTTCTGAAATGACTTCGATGTCGCTTTGTAAGACAAACTCTAAGGAATCTGACGTCGATAATTCATTTAAGCTAATTTTAATGGACTGGCTCGACTCGGGATTGGTCACCATAAAATAAGCCTGTCGCCCCTGTAGCTGAAGTAGCAATAATTGCAAATTAAACCAATGCATCGCATCAAATGCTGTTGATGCTTCCGCAATACTTTTGACATGTACCAATTCTAATTCGTTGTCTGAAGCATGGTGTGGATGCCGTATTTCAATATCAAACTGAGCCATTGCAATAATCCCCCTAGCAAGAAACCTATAATTATTTTAAGGGATTAAATATCGACTGGATGATCATGTTTTTAAATCAAAAGTTCAAAGCTTAAAGTTAAATTTTGATTAAATAATGATCTATTTCACAGTTTTAATTTAAAGCATGTTAAAGCTTAAATTCTATGCCGACCAACGGCTAAGCCCTTGTTTCCATTCATCGTATATTTTTAGGCGATGAATGGAAAACACACCTACATCAGATTCTAATGAATATTGAATCGCAATTGACGACACAAGATAAAGTAGCTTATTTATGGCGCTGTTTATTCATCTCTTCGAGTAAATCAAGCTGTACCTGCTGAATTTTAGTAAGTCGATCCCACTGATGTAAAAGCAAATGGTCAACTTTTTCATGCAAATGTCGGATTTCAAGTTCTGCTTTTAAGTTCACTTGATAATCATTTTCTGAGCGCTGTCGGTCTTTGGCTTCTTGTCGGTTCTGGCTCATCATAATAATTGGCGCTTGCATGGCGGCCACGCAGGACAAGAGTAAATTTAACAAGATAAAAGGATAAGGGTCGATCGGGTTTTTCACCATAATGATGCTATTGACCGCAATCCAAACAATTAAAAACAGCGTAAAGCAGATTAAAAAAGTCCAACTACCTCCAAAAGTCGCGATTTTGTCTGCGAGTCGGTCGCCCAAAGTCCACTGCTGTTCTAAGGTGGTTTCTACATTTTTACTAATCAGCTCATGTTGTTGCATGCTGTGCAACACTTCAACTTCTAAGTCCGAGACTTCACCTTGCTCGGACTGTAAAAGCGATTGTACATACTGCACACGGTAGCGCGTTAAGTCACTTAAGCAAATGTAGTCCTGTGGTTTCCACGCTGGAAAGTCTTGGCTAATTTCTTGCGTAATGCTTTCTCTGACCGTACCCATTGGAACTAAAAAATGCGAACTGAATTTTTTTTGGCACACTAAACATGGAAAGGTTTCATTTTTTGCGTTCATATACACGCCCCTAGTACGCATCAATCGTCCATAAGCACATTCATGCCAATGTTTTTTTATATTTTTACCCGTTGATTATTTTGACGCAATGTATGGTGCGAAACTATAAAATTTTTAAAAATAGTTCCATTTTTAAACTGTATATCCATGCTGTTGGCTATTCAGCATTTTCAATTCCATACAGCCACTCCATGTATGTATAGAATGAATTCTGGAATAATCTTGATATAGCTTGAGCTGAATAGATGCGTGCAATTTTGCTTGTAGGGAGGATGTTCGACTTTTAATCTGGGGTTTATCTATTTTAGTTTTTATCTGTTTTGATTTTTAGTTCTTTTTATTTAATGTATGCATTATTTGTCAGAATTTTTTAGGGTAGTGTCAGAGAAAACGGTTGGTTTACTTCAACTATTATCACTTTGTAAGTCATAATCTTATAGCCTATAAACTCTTGGTCTATAGCGTCCTAAGCCGAATCGAGACCTTTTGGGTAAGTACTGCTCTCGCGTCGTGCGCCCTCACAGCATGCTGCTCTTTTCGATCTCTATCACACCCTTGCGATCTATAGTAGCGAAATGACTTAGGGATTAATTTCCGAAGTTTTACTCATTTGAGTTGATTTCAGAAATATTTTTCATATTTTTAAAATTTATAAAATATTTTTCCATAGACACGCTTTTTAGAGATATTTTCATCGTTCTTTATGTCATCTTAGCGAAGAATTTTCACAATCCAGCTCCGCCATATAATTTTTAAAAGAGATCATATTTAAAAATAGCTTTGCACCCACTGTGCTGTAAACCACCACGCACTTAATGCCGACATGCCACAGAGCAAATTGGCTAAGATTTTATTTAATTTACTTAATTCAGATCCATATACTTTAATGTTGATTACATAAGCCAAAGCGCCATATAACAAGCCAATCGCCCCACCAAATATAATGAGGACCAAAGGCCACGCCGCATACGCATGCGCTTTTTTAGGTAGTTTATGGCCAACATCTGTTACTGCTAGATTATGCATGCACGCTTTCCTTACATTAAATGGGTTGATATGAAAATTTTGCATGGTGCTTGTGCATTTATGGCAAGCACTGTATCTGCATTGCATCATTCATGTGATGCTCAGGTTGATTTAGCAATATTTAGGCCATGTACATAGATGTTTGCATAAGCTCCAACGTTTAACACCATTTACACTACTGCATAATGATAATCACAAGCCTTTTACGACCCTACTTTGGCTGATCTGCGCCTCACTTGATCATCCAAACTCAAATTACTTTTTAAGCGCGAAAAAAAACTCCACCCGAAGGTAGAGTTTTATATTTAGGCTGCGCAGTGTGGCAACATACACGCGATGAAACAGCCAAAAAAGCTTTGATCAGTTAAGGCTTACAGCAGGCACAGCCTTCTACTTTTTCTCTGGGCCAGTTCATTCTGGCACGTTTATAAGCCAGCTCAAAATCGGCAAAATAGCCGATTAATATTTGGTCATCGTATTTTGGTAATGCCTCACAGCCAATATCCCCATTATGTATTAAGTGCACACCTTTTTCTGTAGGTTGCTCATCTACAATAAATTTTATCATTCACAGCTCCCCCTTCATTTTGTTTTAATCGTTCAAGCTCGAATAAAACCATAAAAACCTTATGGTTTTAATTCCATAATAAAATTATGCCTTTTATGGGTGAAAATCAATCGTTTTTAAATGATAAAAATCAATTAAGTTGCTAGATTTAAACTCTACTTTTATTTTTAAGGATGATGCATAACAGTTACACCATGTCGGATCTCACTGCATTCTTTTTGGCTTTAATCCAACGTACAAACCAAATCATAGCCACAATGCCCAAGACCACCACCAATACAGGCACTAAAAAGGCCAAGATCGACAGTACAAATGCGCCTATCCACTCGCCTGTAGACAATACTGGGTTGGCTATACCACCTGTGGTGGCTATGGATACGCCCCGTGCGGCAACTGTACTCATCTGCACGGCTGTGGCTGTACCGCCTCCTACAATAATAGCTGCAGCCCAACTGGCAAATTGGGACATTTCACCTGAGCTGACTGCCATTGTGGTAAGTGTGCCTGCGACCATGGCTGCTGGTGTGGCAATGGTGTCGAGCATGTTATCTACCCACGGAATGTAATACGCACCTATTTCACAGAGTGTGGCAAAACCTAAGGCAATACATACCGATGGCATGGCCAGCCATTCGAAGCCTTTCATGGGCTCAAACCAGCCCATAATGGCAGCTAGGCTCATGACCAGTAATGGTACAAATACGCGAAATCCGCATGCTGCGCTAAGTCCTATGCCTATGCAAAGGCCAAGTAGTGTTTCCATGCTATGTGTCCTGTTTTGGCGGTCTGTATTTTATTTTTACTTTTTTTGAGCGAACAAAAAAGCCCTATGCTGTAATAGGGCTTTTATTTTAAAACAGGATTGGCTGTTTTAATGTGCTGTGCTTAGGCAACCTTATCGTTGTATTCGGTGCCCAGACATTTGGTACAAGGTGGTAGACGATCAGTACCAATTTCTAAGTAGGTGCGGTGGCCGCATTGAACACAAAAATAGAAGCCTGTTCCTGGTTTAGAGCCTGCAATTACCATTTTTGTTCTCCATGTGTTTTTAGAAATGGTAGATTGAGTATAACCCTCTTGTGATGAATGTCTATTGGTCATTTCGACAATTGATGAAGGCATTTAGGCAAAGTATGATTTCGCCTCGAAATTTTGGTGGGTTTATAATAGTTGCATTTTGAATGCAAAGCCCTTCTTTAGACATAAAAAAGTACTTTTGGTAAAGCTTACATCCCCCTTAGACTGCCCTTTTTTTATGAGATTGTAGCGGTTAGGCAATATATAAAATAAAAAACCGCCTTTTAAAAACTAAAAGGCGGTTCCCAACATCACACTACTGCATTGTTTTTGTATATTACACTCTGACCAATTACTACTCGAAACAGGACAAAGGTAAGTCCACTTCATCGGCTCTACATATACAAGGTAGCACTTAACTTTAAGAAACTTTCACAACTTCAAAATGATAAACATCCACCATTCTAAAGTCTAAAATATCACCGTCTTTCGCATCCAAATCTGCTAATAACATTCCTGTTCCTGATTGCTTCCCACGCTTGCGTAGAATGTTTTTATCCCCAGCAATATCACTCATAAATGACTTAGTTCCACTACCACATTTATAGCTAATTTTTAATTCTGTTCCCTTATTTTTGGAATTAGTTCCTCCGATACAATCTGTTGGAAACACTGAAATCATCGAATTTAAATAAATATGATCATTCTTTAAATTTGCTTGATTAATAGAAACTTTCATATCAACATCCTTCTCTATGTTTTTTTCAATGAAATAATCATAACTCAGAAAAGCAACACTCACAACAACCTTATGAGTTTTTCTTTGAATTTTTCATAAATATGGTAAAGTATTCTAAATCTTCAACTGATCAACCTAAAAATGGCTAAAGAAAAAGTTATTTCCAAAGATGAATTTTTCCAAAATATTTTTGAATGTGCTTTAGGTAATTTCTCCACAATGGAAACCTATATGGACATTCATGGGCTTATGGATCAAATATTTGGAGTTAATAATTATGAAGAATTAGGATCTGCTTATGATTTACCAACTTTTTGTCTTACTCAAGACGAAAATATTGCCAAACACCATTTTATGAATGGAACTATATGGTATCCGTTCGAATGTGTTTACGAATATGCTGTTAATGGCAATGGTCAAAAATGCTGTATTGACGAATTAACTGACTGTGTTGATTTCATGCATATTTTGCATTCAGATCATTTTCAAATTTCTTCTGGCTCACATGAAATTATAACCATGGCATTAGTTCGCCATGCTTTAGAATTCGATCCTACTGTTAACTATATCGATATAAAAGACAGTAACTACCCACAAGCTATCGCTCATTTAGCTGACATAGACCTTAGAACTTTAAAAAATGCTGTTAGTGCTGGTGAAATAGAAGCCATTTCAAAAAATGTCCTATGCGCCTCTTCTCTGAAAAAATGGCTTTTATCAAGAAAAGGATTTAAACCGACATTTTATTCAGATCAAACTCAAACATACTTTTTTAACTCACCAACTTCTTTTGCAAGCATCCTTAAAAATTCAAAAAAGACTTTAGCTGATAAATTTGATCCTAGTGAATTGATCAATACATTCCCGAATCAGACGAATATTATTGAACAACTAGAATTAGGTATCTTTGTATTACCTATAGATGCATTACCTCTAATCGCTAAAACCTATGAAATTCCATATCCAATTTTGTTTAAGCAAATTATGCAAACCTATTATCCAAAAGAATATGCACTTTTAACTAATTAATCTTTTGAAGAACATTTTATATAATGAAATTCTTTCCGCTTAACAATTCAATTGTTCAAAAGCTACGTCATAATCATCCCGCACTTATAGGTCGACGATTACATGGAAGTGGCAAATTTTCAGGAATATTTGAAGGGTCTACAGAAAATTCCGTACTCAAATTATCTATTGATAAAGCAAGTTATATTTTTAATACCAATAATCATTACAAGAATAAGCATTTCATAAAGCTGGTGAAGGATTATGGTCAAGTCGGAATATACTCGTTACATCACAATATGAAGCAACCTAAATCAACTCATACAAACTTAATTCAGGTTCCAATTTATCTATATGAAGTTGAAAAACTGAATAAAATTACGTCCAACACTAAAAATCATGAACTAGCGCGATACTTGGTTAAGAATTGGCAAAAATATAATGCATTGTCATGTAGTGATGATTTAAAAAATAGTGTTAATAATTTTGTATCACACTTACGCAGCCAATCTATTGCTACCAAAAACTTTCAGTCGATAATAGATGCACTAGATCAATTAAAAACCTTTATGAATCACTGCAATAATGAAAGTGCATTTTTCGACTTACACTCTACCAATATGATGCAACGGGAAGATGGCACCTTAGTCTTTTCAGATCCAATTGCCGACTTCCAGATTTATAGCTATTACTATAGAACTTATAAAACACAGTAAATGATTTTAAAAACTCATATACTTTTATATTTACCCCTTCTTTTTTAAAGAAGGGGCGAAAAATTTAAATTAAACTTTCCTTTCTAAAAAGTCCTGTGCAAAGCGTTGCCATACAGAGCCTGCTTCATATACAGATACTTCTTTTCCGATAAATAATTCAATCAAATTAAAGTAAAGCTAAATTTTGTGTCTTCGATATGTTTTGAAAATACAAAATCTAGATTAATTTCCCTGAATTTATTTTCATTTATTAAAGTCGTAAGATAGGCTTCATCTTGTGGAGTAGGATGCACACCTAGGCACCATAGAAAACGTCCAGTTGTTATTTTTGAGCCTCTTATTTTTTCATATTTTTCCATATCTTTAAGCATATAGCGAATACAATGAGAAATATTTTTATGCTGTTTGATTTCTAAAGGAATAGAACTTTGCTTATGCTTTTGACGGATCATGAAATCAATTGAGCAAATATCTTTTTCTTTGGATATACGCTTATCAAATTCAAACCGAACCTCTCTTTCAACGGCTGAAATCTTCTCATGTTTATACATAAATATTGCAAACTCAACTTGTAACCAAATTTCCCACCCTTTGATTTCAAATTTTTCAAAGTCTATAAGTTTTTTAACGATTGCTTCTTGTTGAAAAAACTCATCTGCTATTTCTTTCAAAAATTGAAAATCTTCTTTTAATTGTCTCAAGTTATATTTTCCTATAAAAACCCCACATAAATGTAGGGTCTTTTTACAACAAAATCAATTATTTCAGCTTAAAATCTTAAGCCACATTCCCTTCTAAAAAGTCCTGTGCAAAGCGCTGCAATACACCACCCGCTTCATACACAGATACCTCTTCTTCAGTATCCAAACGGCATGTTACAGGCACTTTAACAATCTCTTCTTTACCATCAGCAGTTGAACGCTCAACCACCAAAGTTAAAGTCGAACGAGGCGCAATATTACCAATCACGCTATACAACTCAGTACCATCAAGCTTAAGCGTCTTACGGTCAGTACCTGCTTTAAACTCAAGTGGCAGCACGCCCATACCCACAAGGTTAGTACGGTGAATACGCTCAAAACCTTCAGCAACAATCACTTCTACACCTGCAAGGCGCACACCTTTAGCAGCCCAGTCACGGCTAGAACCTTGACCATAGTCTTTTCCTGCAATAATGATCAGCGGTTGCTTACGGTTCATGTAAGTTTCAATCGCTTCCCACATACGCATCACTTCGCCTTCAGGCTCAACACGCGCCTTAGAACCCTGCTTGATCGTACCGTCAGAGCGAACCACCATTTCATTAAACAATTTAGGGTTGGCAAATGTTGCACGTTGCGTGGTTAAGTGGTCACCACGGTGCGTTGCATATGAGTTAAAGTCTTCCTCAGGCACACCCATTTTCTTCAAGTATTCACCTGAAGCCGAATCCAACACAATCGCATTCGATGGAGATAAATGGTCTGTGGTGATGTTGTCACCCAAGATTGCAAGCGGACGCATATTGGCTAAGGTACGTGGTGCTGCAAGCGCACCTTCCCAATACGGCGGACGGCGGATATAAGTACTTTGCGGACGCCAGTCATACAGCGGGCTAGATGCTTTCTCATTCACGCCCAAATCAAACATTGGAATGTAGATTTTTTTGAATTGCTCAGGCTTAACAGCTTCTTTTACCAATGCATCAATTTCAGCATCAGACGGCCAAATGTCTTTTAAGTAAATTGGGTTACCGTCTTTGTCATTGCCTAAAGAATCTGTTTCAATGTCAAAACGGATTGTACCTGCAATCGCATACGCTACAACTAAAGGAGGTGAAGCCAAGAAAGCTTGTTTTGCGTATGGATGGATACGGCCGTCAAAGTTACGGTTACCTGAAAGTACCGCAGTTGCGTACAAGTCACGCTCGATAATTTCTTGCTGAATGACTGGGTCTAAAGCACCTGACATACCGTTACACGTAGTACATGCATAGGCTACGATACCAAAACCGAGTTTTTCTAAATCACCCAATACACCTGCTTCTTCAAGGTATAAAGCAGCCGCTTTAGAGCCCGGTGCAAATGATGATTTCACCCAAGGTTTACGCACTAAGCCAAGCTCATTCGCCTTACGTGCAAGCAAGCCTGCTGCCACCGTATTACGCGGGTTTGAAGTATTGGTACATGAAGTAATGGCTGCAATAATCACAGCGCCATCTGGAATTAAACCTTCCGCTTCTTGCGCACGTGCTGCGTCTAAATTGCCTGCAATGCCTTTAGCTTTTAAGTCAGCCGTTGAAACACGAGCATGCGGGTTTGATGGGCCAGCAATGTTACGCGTTACAGTTGAAAGATCAAAACGAAGTACACGCGGGTATTCCGCTGCTGTCATATCCGACGCCCAAAGACCAATTTCTTTGGCATATTTTTCTACAAGCTGAACTTGCTCTGCTTCACGGCCTGTCAGCGTTAAATAATCAATGGTGTTTTGGTCAATGTAGAACATGGCGGCCGTTGCGCCATATTCAGGTGTCATGTTCGAGATCGTCGCACGATCGCCTACAGACATGCTGTCCGCGCCTTCACCGAAGAATTCTAAATACGCACCAACTACACGCTCTTTACGCAAGAATTCAGTCAATGCTAAAACGATATCGGTTGCGGTAATGCCCGCTTGACGCTGACCGACAAACTCAACACCAATGATGTCTGGCAGACGCATCCAAGATGCACGGCCGAGCATTACGTTTTCAGCTTCTAAACCGCCCACACCAATCGAAATTACGCCAAGCGCATCGGTATGTGGTGTATGTGAATCTGTACCTACGCAAGTATCAGGGAAGGCCAAACCACCACGGTTTTGAATCACTGGAGACATTTTCTCCAAGTTGATTTGGTGCATGATGCCGTTACCCGCAGGGATCACATCCACATTTTCAAACGCTGTTTTCGTCCATTCAATGAAATGGAAACGGTCTTCGTTACGGCGGTCTTCAATCGCACGGTTTTTCTCAAATGCGTCTGGGTCAAAACCGCCAAACTCTACAGCTAAAGAGTGATCGACAATCAGCTGTGTTGGCACAACTGGGTTCACTTTAGATGGGTCGCCGCCTTGGTCAGCAATGGCATCACGTAAGCCTGCAAGGTCAACCAGTGCCGTTTGACCTAAAATGTCATGACACACCACACGTGCTGGATACCAAGGAAAATCATGGTCTTGTTTGCGGAAAATCAACTCTTTTAAAGACTGCTCTAAAATCGCAGGATCACATTTACGTACCAGCTGCTCTGCCAGTACCTTTGATGTATATGGTAATTTTGCGTATGCGCCTGGCTGAATGTCTTCCACGGCTTGACGCACATCGAAGTATTCTAGCTGGGTACCTTGCAGCGGTTTACGGTAGTTGTTGTTCATGCCTTCCTGCCCTCATACATTTTTTTGCAGCTTATTTTTTGACGTTTTCGTCTTATGTCGCTAGGCATACTACACTGTCAAAACCCCATTTCCCAAATCTTATATTTTTCATAAACTTAACATAAAAAACAGGTGTTTTAGAAACATTTGGTTACATTTGTTTTTGTATATTTACTCTAAATCATGTTTTCGCCCAAAAATCAGGCAATTTCAAACCCATTCTTTAGTCTTATATCCACGCTAAAGCAGACGTTCATACTTCAATTTTACTGGAAATATCCATTTTTAATGATCAATCTCAGTTGCTGCTATTGTCTTTTTTTCGCTTGACCTCCTTATTTAGGGATTAAGCCATCGCAGAAAGCGACTTAAACTGCTGAATATTCTCCTCTCCCTTTAGGTATCTTGCTTTTTCCGCCTAATTCGAATTGTGACATACAGTTCAATCCATCATTTTGATGTCGGCCTTGCTCGTTTTGCCATCACACGCTGCCACAGTTTTGAGGTAGCGTTTTCTTCTTTTACTGCATGCATTTTCCCTAGCTGAGGCAATCAGCTCGGTCTGACTATGTGCTATATTTCAGTCCATATATTTTTAGTATTTTGCATAGGCGATCTTATGACTGGCGCTTCCCTCAGCTTCCAAAAATTCACCTTAAATGGTGTAGATGCACAAAAATTTTTACAAGGCCAAGTAACCTTACACGTCGAACGTCTCGAAGAAAATCAAACACGTTATACCGCTATTTGTGACCTAAAAGGCCGTATTCATTTTGGTTTGTGGCTCACTAAATTGAATGCTGAAAGTTTTGAGATTGTGACTACTGCCGATCAAGCAGAAGAATTTGCCAAACATATTAAAAAATTCGGTGCTTTTTCTAAAATGAAACTGGAAGAAGTTGGTGCCGTTTTCCCAACTTTAACTGAAAACACAACCACCTTCGCAACTGAAGCAACAGATATTAGCGCTTGGGAAATTCAAGCCATTCAAGCAGGCCAAGCCTATATTGACCAAGCCATTGAGCATGTTTTTCAACCTCAAGAGCTACGTTTACATCAGCGTGAAGGCGTACACTATGACAAAGGCTGTTATTTGGGCCAAGAAGTCATCGCGCGACTTTGGTTTAAAGCGAAACCGAAAGCTTGGCTACATGCAATTCAAGGTACAGGAACTGTACCTGCACAAGCTGAACAGCTCCATGCGCAAGTACAAGTGGTGAATAGTGCTGCGACTGAAAATGGCTATGTGGCTTTGGTTGTGGCACGTCCAGACGCACTGGCTGAATTAGCTATAACCGTTTTAGATTTGCCTGAAGCTTTAAATGGCGATGTGGCACGTCCGCAGTCAGCTTAAATAAATTCAGAAGATAGCTACATTTAGCTATCTTCTTTTATAATAAATCTAAGTTTTAAATTTTAAAATTCATCATGTTAATTTGACTATTTTTAAACTAAAATGCACTCCGAATTTTAACAATAAACTATATAACGATGCATCAGACACAATTTCAAGACCCAAAGCATAAGTTAATCGCACTCTACTATGGTGGTTTTTCAATATTAGCAGTTTTAATGATATTTTATTTTATTGGTTTTCTTAATCTTTTCTCAATTAACAATATTATTTATCTACTGTTCCTTCTTCAACTTATCATTACAATTTCTGGCAGTTATCTTTACTGGAAACAAAACATTAAAGGTTTAATAACCCTAAAATGGATAAGTTTTAGTTTGATCTTCCTTATATGTACGCCTTATTTTTTATATATTCCAAATATTGCACTTATTTTTGGTTTTTACATAGAAGCAACTCCTGATTCTTTTTTCTATCTACTAAAAGCACATATAGGCTACAACACGTCAATAAAATTCAATACAGCTGGAACATTGCCTTGGGGCTTTGGTTTAAATTTTATTGAGTTAATTATGTTCTTACTTTTTAGAAAAATTTTAAAAGAAATTCTACAGCAAACATAGAAATAGAAGAGTTAGAAACTTCTCTCATTAATGATCATATTTTATAACATCAAACCCACAGCCAAAGCCTAAAGACGTTGGCTTTTTATCACTCATTTTTTTCCCTCACATAATAAATCACCCCTGCCCGATCATCTGAAAAATAAAATGATTTTCCATCGATCTTATAAATATCAGCAGGTCGCCCATACAACTTTTTACCGACTAAAAAACCATCCATAAAGGTTTCAAGTTTTTGTCCTTTACGCATCATTGCAATTTGATAGCCATGACCAATCGCCTCGTCGGTAGAGCCATGCAGGGCCACTAAAAACGCATTTTTAATAGTGGCATCGGCATGAGGGTCATCAAAATAATCAAAACCCAATGCAGAGGAATGTGAAGGGAAATAAGCATAGGGCGATGGAACATTTTTACAGCCAGATGCACGTTTAAATTTAGAATCCGCCAAGACTTTGCCCTGCCATGAATAACATGCAGGCCAGCCATAATCGACATCTCGTTTTAACGCATAAAAAGTTTCATCTGGCTTTTTACTTCCCAAATGATCGGAACCTTGATTGGTTGCAAATAGAAATTTTCCGATCCATTTTAATCCAACTGCGTTACGTAAACCTGTCGCATACATCCGTTGCTCTGAACCATCAGGATTCATCTCGATGACTGAGGCTCGCACTTTTTCTTTTTCTACACAGGCGTTACAACTCGAGCCAACCGACACATAAATTTTTCCATTTCTACCAACTGCAATCGTCCGTGTCAGATGCCAACCACCGTATTTATAACTCAAACCATAATCGGGAAATGTCGCTAAAACTTCAGCCTTATTCGATGGCTGAGTCTCTCCTCTGCTGAATTTTTGCCGGGTCAGTTGGTGCGTTTCCGCCAAATAAAGCCAATCCTGTCCTTGAGCATCGGTATAAAACTGAACTGAATTTGGATTTCTCAACCCCGTCAAATAAGGAATGATTTTGCCAAATTTACCCGTTTCAGCATTCCAATCATCCAATATATACACAGTGCCTTTTTTATTATCTGTTAAATCATACATATCCGTGACAAACATTCTGTGATCAGGTGCTTGTGCAAAAAAGCGTCCCCGTTTGAGACCTTCCGCTGCTGGAATAATTTCATACTGTGCAGGCAAATTTAATGAAAACTGCTTGCCATTTTTTAAATGGATTGGATAAGGTACAAGCTTGGGTTGTTGAGCCCAACTGGTCATTGAACAGACGAAACTTAGGATCAAGATGGCGCTTATTTTTATCATATTTAAATACATCTCAATGAATTATGTATATCTATATTCATCATAGATAGCATATCTCTAATTTATTCAGTTTATATTTTTATAAAATATTATTATTTTGAAATTTAAGGTTTTTTAAACCATATACGCTGTTAAATCACACAACAGTCAAAAAACAAGGAGGAACTTTATCCCCCTAATTTCTTCGTTGTTATAATCATGTTTTTAATTAAAAACCATGAAACAACTTATTCATATCTTTACAAAGATAATCTTTAAAGGAAAAATCACGTGCATGTTTAGCATCAAACTTAACTCTAAGTTCCCCTTTTTCAAAGATATAAACCCGATCTTCTTGACTCACTAAAAACTCAGCGCCAAGCTTCATTAGTAGCGCATCTATTTTATCTTCATGTGCAATGCTTTCATCTTGATTCACTTTGTCATAATTTCGCTTAATGCTTTTAATAAACATTTAAGAACTCACTCGTATATTACAAAAGCGATTAAAACAAACTGAGTAACAAATGCAAAAGATATTTTAAGTTTGTCGATGCAATATAAAGTAACTGAGATATTTTTAAACGCTTAAAATATTTCACAGAAGCACTCTTTACTTTCAAATATTTCTATTTATGATGAATCTGTTAATCTTATTCCTATACACATAGATGGAATTATGTGACTGTTTTTTAAAAGGTTTAAAAATGAAAAAACTACTCTTAGCAGGCCTTATTGCACTTTCTTCTCAATTTGCGGCGGCAGAAACAAATACTCAAAGCATTGATCCTGAGTTTGCAAAAATTGAAAGCATGGTGAAAGCCAACAATATGACAGGTGCTTATCAAGCATTAGATAAATTGGCAAAACAAGGCAATGCTCAGGCGCTGTATAATCTTGCTTATTTAACTCAAACTGGCCAAGGTACGGCCAAGAATGAGAAAAAAGCGATCGAGCTTTATCAACAATCTGCTGATAAAGGCTACCCTGTGGCCAACTATGTGTTGGGTAAAAACTACATCACTGGCTCTTTGGGCTTACCAACAGACATCAACAAAGCCAAACAATACCTAGGTAAAGCATCATCTCAAGGCTTTGACGATGCGTCTATCGATTTAGCGGTGTTGTTATTTTCAGAAAACAAACCTGAATCTGACAAAGCTGGCCTCGCAAAACTTGATCCACTAATCAAAAAAGGCAACTACCAAGCGATTCATGCCAAAGCCTTGTATGACATTAGTTTAGGCTTTAAAAACAAAGACGAAAAATCTGTACAAACTGGCCTAACCAGCATTCAGGATCTTGCGAAAAAAGGCTATATCCCAGCGCTGATGGCTGTAGGTAATATGTTTGTGAATGGCAACATCATTCCGCAAAACTTACCTGAAGCGAAAAAAATCTTTGCAGCTTTAGCCAAAGAGAATATTCCACAAGCAAAAGAATCTTTAGCTGTTGTAGATAAACTTATGGCTGAACAAGCCAAAGGTGGAAGCAAAGCACCAACGAAAAAGAGCTAAACTGCTTGCTATGCATGTGATAAAAAAGCCCTGACTCTTCAGGGCTTTTTTTTGCATTATGAGATGCTATTGCAAGGTGTCGATATATTTCAGACTATAGTTTTAAAACTTAAAAACATAGCTACTCAGCATTAACGTCATTTGCGAGGATCGCTTACATCCTTAGCCATACCACAGCGCAATTAAACAGCTCACCCCAGCAAAGCCAACAATAGTGCTCATGAGTAATGGTGTAAGCGCTTCATCCTTTAAGCCATTCAATTGGCCCAATATGGCAAAAATGGTTGGCATGGGTAGGGCTGCAATAATAGTTCCAGCATAGACCATTTCTTGGCTGGCATTTACACCATAACGTAAACCCGCATATACCAATACAGGCATTAAAATATTATTGCTCAAGACCAAATAAATGGTTTGCAGGTTCATATATTTCAAACTCATACCCACAATACCCCCACCAATCGCAAACAAAGCCAATGGTGATGCGGTATGCCCCAACATATCCAATACAGCATTCAACTGCGTTGGCATTGGTATATGCAATACCGCAAATACAATACCCGCAATGACGCTAACAAAAAGCGGATTTTTAAAAAGCATCAAAAAGGTGTTTCGAAAAACAGCAACCACGCTCGCGCCCTTTTGACTGCCCAATTCTATTAAAATTAACACCGTTGGAATGAGCAACACACTTTCAAAAATTAAAATTGGCATAATGTAGGTCATGGCTTTACTACCCAGCAAAAGACTGAGCACCGCAGTCCCCAGTAGGCCTGTATTAGACATACTAGCGCCTAAGGCCAAGATAGAAGCGTGGCTCATACGCTGTTTAAAATGCCGAATACTAAGATAAAACCCTAAGCCATAACAGAAATAGGCCGCGACTGCGAACACCAAAAAAAATCTGGAAGCCAAATTTCGGAAAAGTCTTTACTGGCCAAGGACTGAAACATCAGTACAGGCAAAGCGATTTTGATGACAAAACTACCAATCACTTCGACCTGAGCTTTAGCCAGCACATTCAATTTGACAGCTAAATACCCCAAAGCCAATAGTATAAATATGGGAATAATGACTTCAAAAACCATTCCTTACACTCCTGTTTTCGATTGTGCACTGAGCAAAAAAACCGCGCACAAAAATAAACTGCAACCGAAGTTGCAGTTTAAAAATTCTTAACTCAATAGCTTCATTTTAGCGTAATGCTCTGCACTTAAACTCAATTCTTGAGTGAAAAGGGTTCAAATTGACTGTTTAAAGCATGTGGCTGACAGCGTAAATACTGCGGTGCAATGGCAATCACTTCACCCAATTCCGCAGCTGCATGCCAAGGCCAACGTGGGTCATAAAGTACGGCACGTGCAATGGCAATCGCATCGGCCTGTTCATACTGTAAAATTCCTTCGGCCTGCATGGCTTCAGTAATCAAACCCACGGCAATCACAGGAATGTTTACAGCTTGCTTTACAGCTGCCGCAAAAGGAACTTGATAATTGGCATGTATATCAATTTGTTGCGCCTGATGTAAACCTGCCGAAGATACATGAATATAGGCCGCGCCAAGCTGTTCTAAAGATTGCGCCAATTCTACACTCTGTTCAAGTGTCCAACTGTCTACATGATCCATCCAATCACTGGCAGAAATACGTACGCCAATCGGATAGCCTTCAGGTACAGCATCCTTCATGGCTTGCAATACTTCTAAAGTTAAACGAATACGATTGGCAAAACTGCCTCCATATTCATCCTCTCGGTGATTCGACAGTGGCGACATAAATTGATGCAACAAATAGCCATGTGCTGCGTGTAATTCAATCAGCTCAAAGCCCGCATCGACCGCACGCTTAGCAGAAGCTGCAAAGTCCGCAATGATCTGCTGAATTTCGACTTGGCTTAAAGCATGCGGTGCATGATCTTGTTCCGTAAAAGGAATGCTACTTGCAGAAACCGTTTGCCAGCCCTGCGCATGCGCTGGTGCCATTTGACCTCGGCCCTGCCACGGTTTATCCGTCGAAGCTTTACGCCCTGCATGCGCCAACTGTATTGCAAATGGCATAGGTGACAGTGTTTTCACTTTCGTCAGCAATGCTTTCATCTGTGCTGCTTGCTGCTCATTCCACAGACCTAAATCTGCATAGCTAATTCGGCCTTCAGGCTGTACTGCTGTTGCTTCAACAATACACAGACCCGCCCCAGACAACGCATAATTTGCCCACTGCTGTTCATGCCAAAAACTGAGCTCCCCTTGCTCATTGGCAGAATATTGGCACATGGGTGCAATCAAAATTCGATTTGACAGCGTTAACTGTCCGAACTGCAAAGGCTTAAACAATAAAGTCACGTTCATCCTCGGTTTTATTTTTCAATGATTGTTTATACTTTCACCAGCAGTCTAGTTTAAACCTTTGGCCACTTCAAAATAGCGTTCATCAGGCGGATTGACAACCATAATATTTGTATATTTTTCATCAATTTTAAAGGAATAATGATTGCTTTGATGCATACTTTTTTTTGCAAATCATTCCCTATCACCATGACTTTTTCAGGATGGCTGTTTTCGTTTCGTACGCGTATACATTCATAGCTTAAACGTCAATCATGGCCACACTTTTATCTTCCCCATCAGAGGTCTAACAACAAATTTCTATAAACTACATTCTCAATTACACTTCTAAACTTAAGTGTCTATACCCAAGTCTGAGCAATGCTCGTGCATAAAAAAACAGGCTTTAAGTCGCCTGTTTTTTATATGCTATACAAGATGTAAAGTGCTTAGAAAGTCACTTTTGAACTTAAGCCAAGTACCAATGCATTATCAACACGGTTGGTAGAACCTGGGTTAATGACATATTGTAAGTTTGGACGTAGCGTTAACCATTTGGTTGGGTTATGGCTATAGTTCAGCTCGATATTGTATTCTGCACTTGCATCGTAAGTGGTTTGTGAAAGACGGTCATTCACGTGCACGCGGTTTAAGCCTAAACCAATCATGTCGTTAGGTAAGCGATCTGCCAATCCAATATATTTCAAGCCGACTTGCTGTGAGTTATCTACTTTATTGGTCACACGATCATGCCATGTAAAATTTGCAAAGCTATGTAAACCGCGCTTGCCTTCACCTGTTGAAGTGAGCTGTTGTTCTATCGCCAACCAGCCTGCAAAAGTACGGTTTTTCGCATCTGTGGTATTGGCAATATCTTTTTGGTTTTTCACTTCATTGGCAGTGTTATACAAAGCCCCTAAGCGGTAACTACCAGCCAAGCCATTCACCAATGTTTTTGGTGTCCAAATCACTTCTGCAGGAATGGTGACACCATCTGCATTGTCTGTATCTAAATTCCAACCATGACGTTCTAATGCATTTTCAGGGTTAAATTCATATACACCAACTTGTACTGCCCACTCAGGATTCAACTGCTGTTTTACACGTGCACCCCATTGAGAAACAGGCGTGTTCATCCACATATTGCCCTGCCATTTACCCATTTGCGCAGCACAAAATGCAGTACTTTGGAAATCACAAGCCATCACGTTAAAGTCCATGCCTAAACCTAAACGGCCAGCTTTAATACTTAAACCTTGCTCTTTAAATTTCTTTTCAATCGAAAGCTCAGACAAACGCGTCTTTTGGTTACCACGGCCAAAGTTTGCTTGTACATTGGCCAGTTGTGGTGCACTGCGGTCTTGTAAGTCATCTAATGTTGTACTTTGGCCTTGGCGAGCTGTAACCACAGCACGAACTGTAACCCCATCCCAACCCGCAAGTTTTTCCATATCTAAAGCTGTTCCCAACCAAAGTTGGCTGGCTACTGTAGCAGCGTGATCTTCATTGCGCCCACCGTCAGCCAAATAAGCCACATCGGCTGCAATATTGGCTTCAAATTTCACACCTTGTTGAGCCAATTCGGTACGCTTACCATTCCAATCACCCAGCATATATTGACCTTTGCTATCAAATGCCTGTTCAGCAGCAAAGACATTGCTCATACTCGCCATAAGACAAAGGGGTATGATCGCTAGAGTAAAATTTTTCATCGGAAAAACCTAAATTTTGAGAGAGTTACAAGATGCCCCCACACAAAGGGTTACACCATTTGGTGTAAAAGTTACATAATATTTACAATTAAATCTCAGCATTATTTTTATTATTTAACAAACTTTAATTTATGAAATATTTATTGTTATATAAATTTATTTAAAAACATTTAACTAAGTAGTGATTTATTCATTTTAATGCCTGCACATAGGCTCAAATTTAGACTCCAATATCATGATTTCAATATCTTATAATTAAATACCAACACCAAATCCTGTACGACATTCAGATGACTTCAACCTAAGGACAATCAATCCGAGTTGTTCTGCTTAGGTTGGGCTATTACACAGTACATGGCATGTTTATTCTGTTCGAAGCTTTATACGCTATGCCTTGTAAACCATCGTAAACATCCCAATATTAGCCTCAACTCCAAAGTACACCTGACACAATGCCTGAATTACCAGAAGTTGAAACCACCAAGACCAGTCTTTTACCGTTGCTCGGTCAACGTGTGCAATCCGTTGAAGCCCGTCAAAGTAGCCTGCGCTGGCCTATTCCAAATGACCTAAACAAACTGGTTGGCCAATGCTTGCAGCAACTTTCGCGCCGTTCAAAATATATTTTGGCCAGCTTTGAACAAGACAGCATGCTGTGGCATTTGGGCATGTCAGGCAGTTTTCGGATCTGTGAATCACATGAAGAATACCGCAAGCATGATCATCTGATTATTCAATTTGAAGATATGCAACTGCGCTACCACGACCCGCGTCGTTTTGGCTGTATTTTATGGCTAAATGAAGACTCACAAAGCAAGCTCATTGACACCTTAGGGCCTGAACCTTTAAGTGATCACTTTGATGCGCCCTATTTGGCCGACAAGCTTAAAAATAAAAATACCGCCATTAAAGTGGCCATTATGGACAACCATGTGGTCGTTGGAGTGGGCAATATTTACGCCACGGAAAGTTTATTTAATTTGGGGATTCATCCCGCACAACCTGCAAAGGATTTAAGCCAGCAACAGGTTGAAAAATTAGTTATTGAAATCAAACGCATCTTAAAGCAAGCCATTGATCTAGGCGGTTCGACATTACGTGACTACACCAATGCCATGGGCGAAAATGGCTATTTCCAGCAAACCCTATTGGCTTATGGCCGTGCGGGTGAAATGTGCATTAACTGTGAAACGACTTTGGAAAATATTAAACTAGGTCAACGCGCATCCGTGTTTTGTCCAGAATGCCAACCCTTTAAGCAAGTAAAAACAGTTCAACGAGGTAAAAAATGAAATCTGCCATTGTCCGCCACATTTTAGTGAAAGATAAAGAACTTGCTGAACAGCTTAAAAAGAAAATTAAAGACGGCGCAGACTTTGCCAAAATTGCAAAGCAACATTCGACTTGCCCTTCAAGTAAAAAAGGCGGTGAACTCGGCGACATTAAAAAAGGTCAGCTGGTTGGCCCAATCGACAAAGCGGTGTTTACTTTGCCAGAACGTGAATTACATGGCCCAATCAAAAGCCAATTTGGCTGGCATTTATTAGAAATTAAATTCCGTATGGATTTTTAATATCAGCAGATAGCCACTGTTGCACTTGCGTTAGTCATATAGCACAGCGCAATACCAAGGATCGATGATGTAAAGCATGATCGATCCTTTTTTTATTCGCTCGCTTAAAATGTCCATACCTTTTCCAATTCAAACTTTCTTCAGCACATCCGCCTTCAGTCCAGCCCGATCAAAGCATGAGCACAAAAGCCTATTCATTTTATAGATAACTCTTGCGATGCTCACCCTCTCGATATGCGTCTACACGGTCTGCGTGACCAACATTCAGATAAAGCTTTGCTTTGTATTCCTTCTTTGATCAGGTAAAATTATTGCCCATTGCATAATGAATACGACTGAGAGAGTTAATCCGTGCGTAATATTTTAGTTACTAATGCCCTTCCATACGCGAATGGCCCAATTCACATGGGTCATTTACTCGGTTATATCCAAGCAGATATTTGGGTTCGTGCCATGCGTGCAATGGGTCATAACGTGACTTATGTATGTGCGGACGATGCTCACGGCACAGCAATCATGCTACGTGCAGAAGCCAACGGCATTACACCTGAACAGCAAATTGCCAATGTACAAAAAGAACATGAGCGTGACTTTGCTGGCTTTAAAGTTGATTTTGACCATTACGACTCAACCAACAGTGCTGAAAACCAAGCACGTGCTTCTGAGATTTATATTAAAAACCGCGAAGCAAACAACATTGCAGTACGTCCTGTAACGCAATTGTTTGATCCTGAAAAAGCAATGTTCTTGTCGGACCGTTTCATTAAAGGCACATGCCCGAAATGTAAAGCAGAAGACCAATACGGCGATTCATGTGAAGTTTGCGGTACAACATACAACGCAACTGAATTGTTGAATCCAAAATCGACGTTAAGCGGTGCGACACCTGTAGAAAAATCTTCAGATCACTACTTCTTTAAACTGCCGAACTTTGGTGAATACCTACAAAAATGGACACGTGATGAAGGTCGTCTACCTGTGTCGATTGCCAACAAGTTGGATGAATGGTTTGAAGCAGGTTTATCTGATTGGGATATTTCTCGTGATGCGCCTTACTTCGGTTTTGAAATTCCAGATGCGCCAAACAAATATTTCTACGTTTGGGTAGATGCGCCAATCGGCTATATGTCGAGCTTTGAAAACTACATCAAAACTAAACGTCCTGACCTAAGCTTTGACGACTACTGGAAAAAAGATTCGAAAAATGAAGTTTATCACTTCATTGGTAAAGACATCGTTTACTTCCATGCGTTGTTCTGGCCTGCAATGCTTGAAGGTGCAAACTACCGTACCCCAACAAGCTTATTCGTAAACGGTTTCTTGACTGTAAACGGTCAGAAGATGTCTAAATCTCGCGGTACGTTCATTAAAGCGGAAACGTATCTTGAGCATTTAAACCCTGAATACTTACGTTACTACTTCGCGTCTAAACTTTCTGACAAAGTTGAAGATTCTGATTTGAACCTTGATGATTTCGTTCAGAAAGTGAATTCAGACCTTGTTGGTAAAGTGGTCAACATCGCAAGCCGTTGTGCGAAATTCATTAATACAAAATTTGATAACAAACTTTCTGCGACTTGTGCAGAGCCTGAATTGGTTCAAAGCTTTATTGATGCAGGTGCGTCAATCGCAGCTCAATACGAAGCGCGTGAATTCTCTGCGGCAATCCGTGAAATCATGGCGCTTGCTGACAAAGCCAACCAATATATCGACGAGAAAAAGCCTTGGGCTTTAGCGAAAATTGAAGGCGAAGAACAACAAGTTCATGATGTATGTTCTGTCGGTATTAACTTATTCCGTCAATTGGCGGTGTATCTTGCACCTGTATTGCCTACATTGGCAGCAGAAGTTCAGAGCTTCTTAAAATTAGAATCTTTCGACTTTGCTTCTGTACAAACGATTTTGGTTGATCATGAAATTGCTCAATTCCAACCATTGATGCAACGTGTAGACCCGAAAGCAGTTGCTGCGATGGTCGATGCATCTAAAGATTCTTTAGCTGCCCCTGCGGAAGTGCCAAAAGCGGAAAAGAAAAAAGAGAAGAAAGCTGAAAAGAAACCAGAGCCTAAAGTCGGTGAAGCTGAAATTATTGGCATCGAAGACTTTATGAAAGTTGACCTACGTGTAGCTGAAGTTTTAGAAGCTGCAACGGTTGAAGGTTCTGACAAGCTACTTCAATTGACTTTAAATGTTGGTGAAGCTGAGCCACGTAACGTATTTAGCGGTATTCGTGAGTTCTACCAACCTGAAGACTTAAAAGGCAAATTGGTGGTAATGGTGGCAAACCTTGCACCACGTAAGATGCGTTTTGGTATTTCTAACGGTATGGTTTTAGCTGTGGGTAATGGCGAAGGTGTTTGGGTGATTTCACCTGAAACTGGTGCTAAAGCTGGTGATAAAGTGTCTTAAGATTTAAAGTCTTAGATAAAAAGCCTCTACGATGTAGGGGCTTTTTTTATGCCTTTAAGTTCCCTCTCTTTTTAGGAGAGGGTTAGGGAGAGGATTCATTGAGTCACTGCCCAGTTTTGGCTGTATGAAAAATTAATTGCTTTGCGTAGGCAGTACCTTACTTTTGAAAGATCAAAAGTAACAAAAATCTTTTGTTCACTTGATGATACGTCCATGTACCACAAGTGAACGGCGACATCCCTGTCGCTAAAACTTCTTTCTAATTCCTACTTTGTTAAAAATTTTGGAATACTGAATATTTCAGTATTAATTTTTAAATATTCATAGATAACAGCACTTTTATCGGCTAACCGCTCATCATTGGTAAAAAAGTAATCGCAATAACTTGCATAAGCTACATGTGAAATATCAGCTTGTGCACTTATAAATTTTTTTTCGTTTTTAACTTTCTTTTCAGGTCTAAATCCACTTAAATTTAAATTACTATAAATCGCATGTATCTTTTCAAAATTATGCTCCACATTCTTAATTTTAAAAAAATCCTCTAACTCCAATGCATCTAGCGAAGGATTCTTTTCTTTAAGAATGCCCCATATTTTCATTAACACATTCGGAAATTGAAGTTGATTAATTTCATCAATATTAATTTTTAATTCGTTTCTGTAAGCTAAATGAGCATCTGTTTCACTGTTAGCTTGCTTCATAAAATTAGCATTTTTTATTACAGTTTCTTCAAAATCAAGCATTTGTATTCTTAAGTCTTCCAATTCATTTTCTTTTTGTTTAATAAATACATTAAATAGTGGGTGTTCAATTTTTTCATTCTTTAAAATATTTATTTGCTGCTCAAAATAATTTAATAAGGAATATTGAGCCTCAATTTGTGAATCTGCCATGCCTTTATAATCTTGAATACCGCCATACATAGCAAAAATAGTTTTCTGAAGTGGATTTATAAATTCACCATATTTCAAACTTTCACTAATATAATCTTCATAGAGTGCTGCAGCTGAACCTGATATAAGCCTCATTTTCCCGGTAAATTTAAAGCATTCATCCATAATTGGCTTGATATAAATTGCGTTCAGCTTATCTAATAAATTTAAAAATGCATCAGAATATTTTTTATCTTTTAGACCAGCTCTGTAAATTTCCTGAAAAGAAATATCTGAATAAACTACTTGTACACGATGTAAAAATCCTTCAATAAAATGAGGTTCAGTTTCAATGCAATCTAAAAAGCCGTCTAAGATATTTTGATCTAAGTAAGCTAAAGGTTTTCCTAAATATTCTGGCTCGTTCATGCACTGCTCTTATCAAATAATTATTTATGTTATACACCATTAAAAATAAAAAATACGCATTCTCCCATACTACTAAATCACCTCTCCCCCTTACGAAGCAGTGCTTCTCATCTCCTAAAAGGAGAGGGAAATTCATTGTGAATTCACAAAGTAGTAAACGATAAATGCATATATCAATCAGCCACAAAAAAGCCCCTATCACTAGAGGCTTTAAACAACACAACATACTTAGTTCAGAATTACATCCCAAATTATATAACCCAGACCAAAGCCAAGCAGTGAATACGTCACCAGAATAAAAAACACAAAACTTGCGTTATTTTTCTTTCTCCAAAAGCTCATACCATCATCCAAAGCTATACAGATACACACCATCATAAAGGCAATAGCAACAAATTGGAAATATATGTAAGATATTAATTTATAAAACTTTATTAAAAAATAAATTTCAGTTTAATGCCCAAAAATCAATATACAGATTTGCAATATTTTATATATACAGATGAGTCATAAGTGGCAATCTTAACGCCGATCAATAAACTCAACATAACCACGCCCCTGCGCTTTTAACTGTTGGAACTCTCCCGTCCACTGATAAGAGCTCACATATCCTGCAGCCAAGCCATAACACATAGGCGTATCCATAACCGCCACAATATCCAACACTTTTACACCTTCATGATGTGCCGTCCAGCAGAAAGACTGTGGTACTTCCATCGCATGGCCATCGGGTGTAATCATAGGCTCTGTTTTAGATGCAATTACTTCAAAATACGCATGATCATATTGAATAGAAGTTCCGTCGATATGACGATAATTCACCGAAGTGTACGCAGGCTGACCAGCAAATCCGACAAAGGCCAAGACCAACTGTTCTTCGGCATTTAAGTTAATCACCTGATAGGAAAACGACGTTAAAGGCAAACTTATATCCTGTAAGCCTAAAGCCTTGGGCAACATCGAAACCGATGCCGATTTAAAATGTTCTAACGTGCATAAACCACTGACTTCCACGCTATGTCCCTGTTGGCTAATCGTGCCGTCATAGCGCATAAGCAAACTAAAATGTTGATACCAACGACTATGTGCAAACCATGTCAACGCTGTTGTAGGCGTTAAGCTTAAATCCACTTTTAAATCATCTAAGGCCGACACCAAACGGTAAATGCCCGCATCTTCATAGAGTGATGCATCCCTAGCAAAATCAACTCGAAATGGAGATTGCTGAAATTTTAAATCTTGTGAAACTGAATACATTCGAAATGCTTCAGCTTGAGTCGAAAGCGCTGTGCTATGCACCAAAGTTGCTGTGTCTGTAGGCGAATAGGCCGACAATTTTGCTGAGGCTTGCGTGATCTGCGCACCGGGCTCAGCAATGACCGAGGCAAAGGAAAGATAACGATATGGTTCAGGCAAGTCAGGAATCATCACGCCATAATGACTACTGCCAAACTGAGCATGAAATAAATGTGCATCAAAATTAAAGTCACGCGGGAGGCTTGCTTGCTGTGCAGGACGGACGGCACCTAAAATTGGTGTGAGGCCTTGCCCAAGCTGATAATTGAATAACTGACGGAGCGTATTTTGTTGCGGTTTACTTTTTAATAATGAAAGCATATATCGCTCTAGGGAGAATTAAGATGCTTCCAAATTACGGGCTAAATCTAAACTTGTTCATAGCCAATAAGGCCTGACAAATGTGTTTTGAGGTCACACAGCATAAATTGTCAGACAATTTTTTAGCGTAAAAATAGCCTTATTTCATACCAAAAATTAGCTTTAAACCCAGTACAGTCATCACCACACCAGCTGCGCGGTCAAAGCCTGCTTTAAATTTCAGATAGATACGGCGTGGCTTTTCTGCAGAAAGCGCAACTGCCACCAAAGAGCACCAACCTGCATCAATAAAGAAGCACAGCAGAGGCAACACAAAATAAAAATAGGTTGGGATTTCTTTGGGTAAAAGTGCTGTAAAAATACTGGCCAAAACAATGGCAATTTTAGGGTTTGACAGCTGAGTAATTAAGCCTGTGGTAAAAGCTCTACGCAAAGACATTTGTGCCGTAACAGCTTGCCCTGCATCAATCGGTTCTTTGGCATGTTTAATAATTTTAAATGCCATCCAAAGCAAATATAAACCACCACAAATTTTTAAGGCCAAATATGCAGACGGCACTGCCAATAAAAAGGCTTGTAAACCAAGCACGGCCAATAAAGCAAAAATAGCGGCGCCAAGCCCTGTGCCAAGTGCTGTAAATAAGCCATGCTGACGTGAAATCGCAATTGAGTTTTTAGCCACATAGATCGAGGTTGGCCCTGGGCTCATTGCTCCTAATAATAAAGCAGCAGCAATTGAACCTAAAATCCACAATGATTCCACAGCACTTCTCGTCTAAAAAATTCGTCCTAATTTTAGCGGGATCATCACTGAATTTCTCACTATTTATTTCGCTACATACGCAAATTGACCGTATAAATCACTAGAAGATGAAAAAAACAGCGAATCATTCATCAGTTTTAAGCCTTCAGTAGATGGATTAAACGGCACACATAAAAAAAAGCCCTACGTTGATGTATGGCTTTTTTAATTGCTTATTCTGCTTTGTAGTGTTTGAACATCTATTTAATAACGATCATCATCTTGTGCACTTGCTTCATTGAACGCGAGTTCATCTTTTGGACTTCTATAATCACGTTCATTGACAGGAACTCCGCCAATAATCATGGTTCGCGCTTCAGTTTGAGGTTTACTCAAATCTTCTTTGGACTCGCAGGCAGTAAGGTTCATCACTATGCCGACCAGTATGACTGTGCTGAATTTCTGGCACATCGCCACGGATAATTTTGTCATGTTATCCCCTCTATCATTATTGTTGTTATTTTCAGCATAGCATTATTATTCAAAGATGCATCCCCTTTTTATCGTATATATTTAGGCTGTTTTTGAGGAGATCAATGTACTTAGAGCATCTGAGAACTACACGCGACAATCCAATCTCATGCTGAATGAATACAATAAAATAATTTACCTTAAATATATAATTTTATTTATGTTTTATAAAAAATTACTCGCTAAACAACACGCTCCTTAAAAATTTTCATCTGGTTATACGCAGTACACAGCCGATCTTTCGCTGTGGCCACATGATTTACTCTTACAATTTGCAACAATTTAGAATATTTACAACGGACATTTTTGTCCGTTAAATAGCGCTATAAATATACATTTACTTTAGAACTTATTATGTCTTTACGCCAAGAACGTGCCACCCAAAACCGTGAAGAGCTTTTGGCAGCAGCCATTCGTATTTTTCGTATGCATGGCATCAATGCTCCATTACAACTGATCATTGATGATGCTCAAGTGGGACGGGCAACGTTTTATCGTAATTTTGCAGATCGTCGTGAGTTGGTCTTAGCATTGATGGAGCAAGCCCTCAATCGTTTAGAGTATCGAGCGCGTCAGCATGCGCAATATCAAGATGGCTTTATTCGACTCATTTATGACCATATTCATAATATTCCTTATCTTACCGCGCTAATGGAATACTGGCGTGTCATCGACCGCCATGACCCAGCAATGGTACAAATTTACCAACGTCGTGACAGTATTTTACAACCGCTGATTGATACAGCCATTCAACATGGACTTTGTCGTGCTGACTTTAGTACCCAAGATTATGCCATGGTGACCTCTATCCTTCGCTCTGCACTACAAGGCTACACCCATGCCGAACAAGAACAATTAGCCACCCGTGCAGTTGAATTATTACTCAATGGTATACGTGCTTAGGTCACTTCACTATGAGCCAGCCACCGCGTCTTTTAGAACCTGCTCCCGATTGGACTGCCGAAGAGAAACCCACTTTACCTGGGTCTCCCGCAGCCATTGCGCACCCCACTTATAAGCGCTATTTATACTTCTGCATTGGGCTTTTTGTTGCTCTTTCGGGCAGCTTAAGTAATGGTTTTATTACTGCGAATTTACCTCTAATCCAAGGTGAATATGGCCTAACACCTTCTGAAGTGGCATGGATTCCCGCAGCCTATGTCATGGCCAATGTCAGCTCAAACCTGATTTTATTTAAAGCCCGCCAACAATACGGACTAAGGCTATTTTCGGAAATTGGTCTGGTGGCCTTTATTGCAGTTTTAATTTTACATTTGTTTGTTCATACCTTTGAAATGGCTGTATTTGTACGCATTGTCAGTGGTTTGGTGGCAGCGCCGCTTAGCTCATTAGGCATGTATTACATTATGCAGGCCTTTTCGCGAGTCAATTTTGGTCGTGGTCTGTATTTAGCACTGGGCTTTCAGCAATTGGGCATCCCTTTGGCATGGATCATGTCGCCTTATTTAGTCGATGTAAATGATTGGGCGCTGTTATATACCTTCGAGTTGGGCTTAGCACTGTGCTGTTTGGCCATGGTCGTTTCGCTCAAGCTCCCACGTAGCCTACGTATTGCCGTCTTTGAATTTCAAGACATCTTTACCTTTGTGCTTTTGGCAACTGGCTTTGCATGCTTATGTGTCGTGCTAACCCAAGGGCCTATTTTGTGGTGGCAAAATACCGAATGGCTGGCCTATTTACTCATCGCTGCCTTGGTGCTGATCTGTGTCGGCTTGTGCTATGAACATTATCGCGTCAACCCTCTGATTATTACGCGCTGGCTGAGTACCTCGGCTACAGTGCGTTTTATTATTGGCGCATTTGCCGTTCGTTTTTTAATGTCAGAACAAAGCTATGCTGCTGTTAATTTCTTAAAAACGATGGGCATGGGCCCAGACCAATTTGTGACTTTTTATGCCGTCATTATGGCGGGCATTGTATTGGGTACCTTATTTAGCGCCCTTACCTTTTCTCGTGAAAAAATGGTGCTCCATTTATTGGCTGCTGTATTGCTCATTCTAATTGCCAGTGCTTTAGACCATCATTTAACCGTAGATGTCCGTCCAGAAAATTTTTACCGTAGTCAGTTTTTGGTCGGTTTTGCCAGCGGCATGTTTATTGGTCCCTTATTGCTCACAGGCATTATTAGTGCTTTGCAAAAAGGCCCTAGCCACATGGTGACCTTTATTGTTTTGTTTTCTGCCAGTCAAACTTTTGGTGGCTTGGTTGGATCGTCATTTTATTCTAGCTATCAGCAAATGCGTACACAGCATTATCAAGCGGAAATTATGAATGATTTACCCCTCACCAGCCCACAAGTTGAACAACGGCTAGAAACTTATAATCGTAGTGCACATATTTACACCCTTGACCCGCAATTACAGCAAAATCAAGCCTTACGTACGCTTAATCAAGCGGTCACCAAGGAAGCCCAAGTACGTGCTTATAATGATGTCATTTTTCTCAATCAAATTTTTGCAGTGATGCTGTTTTTTTGGGGGCTATACACGATTGGCATCAACCGTTACCGTAATTATCGTGCCCTTAAACATGTGCAAAACAATACCAGCTAAGACACAGCAAATACGTACCCTCATTAAAACATCACGATACAGATTGAAATTTAGCGCATATAGAGAATTTTCATGTCAGAACAAGAAAAGCCGACTACACCTACTCCAACGACCACACCTGCACCTGTGGCTACACCCAGTAGTAAATTAATACCAACCGATAAACGTGTGTTGGTGCTGATGTTTTTTGTATTGTTAGTCGGGATTAGCTTAATTTTATGGGCATGGAAGCTTGGACCTTTTCATAGCAGTATCGAATCGACTGAAAATAGCTATGTCAAAGGTAAAACCACAGTGCTCTCTTCACAGATTAATGGTTATGTGAAAGATGTATTGGTCACTGACTTTGAAGTGGTCAAAAAGGGCCAACCTTTAATGCATATTGATGCCACAACCTATAATCAAAAAGTCACTCAAGCACAATCAGGCATTGATCAGGCCGAAAATAGTTTGGCCAATCAAAGCCAAACCATTCAACAACGTAAGGCGGATATTATCGCCGCACAAGCCAAAGCAGATCAGGCTGAAGCCAGCTATATACTGTCACTCAACCAATTAAAACGCTATCAACAATTAGGTGACTCAGGTGCCACCTCTAAAACAGAACAAGACAAAGCCAATGCCGATGTCAAAAATAATCTTGCGCTACTGCATCAAGCTGAAGCCAATGTTTTGGTTGCAGAAGAAGCCCTAAAAACAGCACAAGTTGCACAAACAGGTTTAAAAGCCCTAGTGAGCAGTGCTCAAGCACAATTTGATCAAGCCGTGACCACCAAAGACTACAGCATCATTTCTGCCCCAATGGATGGTCAGCTCGGTGAAGTCAGCCCACGTGTTGGCCAATATGTTGCTGCAGGCACACAGTTGATGTATCTCATTCCTGAGCAGCGCTGGGTTACGGCTAACTTCAAAGAAACACAAATTGCGCACATGAAAATTGGTCAAAAGGCTTGGTTTAGCGTCGATGCACTGAATCATCAACAATTCACAGGCAAAGTCTCACGCATTTCACCGGCAACAGGTTCTGAATTTAGCGTATTAAAACCCGACAATACCACGGGCAATTTTACCAAGGTGGTCCAACGGATTGCAGTGCGTATTGAAATTGATCCCAATCAAACAGACTTTGCCCGTTTACGCCCAGGTATGTCGGTTGTCACCTCTGTCGACACCGCATCTGAAGGCACTCATTAAGAGGTGAGTGCCGATGTTAGCAATCGTCGGACTACACAGAATCTATTACAATAGTCATGATTTTTGTTCAGTCCACCTTTGCTATGTTTGATGCCATTGCCCATACCATCCAAGATCAAGTGCTGAATTTGCATGGCGTACAAGTCAGCTTAAGACGATTAGATTTGGTACATCCACAAATCTCAGGCAATAAGTTTTTTAAACTCAAATACAATTTTCTAGAAGCACAGCAGCAAGGCTATCGCAAAATTTTGACCTTTGGTGGCGCCTATTCCAACCATATTGCAGCCACGAGCTATGCTGCCCAGCAATTTGGCTTCCAAAGTATTGGCATCATTCGGGGGGAAGAGCTTAAAACCAAAGCGCTTAATCCTACCTTAGAGAGTGCTACACAGTTTGGTATGCAATTGCATTTTGTCAGTCGTGAAGACTATCGACGTAAACAAAACCCAGACTATTTGGCACAGCTACAACAACAATTTCCAGACTGTTATATCATCCCCGAAGGAGGCACCAATGCTTTGGCCATTCGGGGCTGCACAGAGATATTAAAACCAAGCGATCAACAGTTTGACCTGATCTGCTGTGCTGTGGGTACAGGTGGCACGATGACAGGGCTCATTGAAGCCAGCCTTCCACAGCAGCAGATTTTGGGCTTTTCAGCCTTAAAAGGCCTGTTTTTAAGTGATGATGTCGCCCAACTTACCCGTAAACGAAATTGGAAGATTATCGACACCTACTGCTGTGGTGGTTATGCCAAAACTACGCCTGAACTCTTGCAATTTATGCAAGACTTTGAAGCCATGCACGACATTCCTTTAGAACAGGTCTATACAGCGAAAATGATGCTGGGTATAGAACACCTGATTTTGCAAGGCAAAATTAGCCCTGAGCAACGGGTTCTTGCACTCCATACAGGTGGCTTACAGGGAAAAATCAAAATAGATTCAGGCAAGACATCTGTGGCACCTTAATAAGGCGATCCTTCCCCCCCCCTGCAATCCCATACAAAGTTTGTGATTTAAAATTTTCTAGATAGATCCGATGGTCTTGGACTGTCCAATATCTACTAAATTTAAATCACTTAGCCACCTTCTGCTTTAGCATGTTGCATTGCAGCCATTTGAATCTGCCCTTAAAACGCGAAACAACATTCGGCTTCTGCCTAAAATTGTCTATAATGCTGTGCTTTTCTGTTCCATTGAGTTTGCCATGTCTTCAAATCACTATGATGTTTTAGTTTTAGGTGCAGGTGCATCGGGTTTAATGACAGCATATATGGCAGCTCAACGTGGCCGTAAAGTGGTGGTGGTCGAAAAAGCCAATAAAGTCGGCAAAAAAATTCTCATGTCGGGCGGTGGTAAATGTAACTTTACCAACCTGTATGTCGAGCCTGAAAACTTTATTTCACACAATCCACATTTTGTGATTTCTGCTTTAACGCGTTATACCAATTGGGACTTCATTGGCATGGTATGCGAATACGGCATCGAATATGAAGAGCGCAAACATGGTCAGCTTTTTACCTTAAATGGCGCTAAAGAAATTTTGGCAATGCTATTGGCAGAATGCGAAAAAACAGGCTTGGTCGACATTAAAACCAACTGTGAAGTAAAAGCAGTCAACGCTTTAGAATCACAGGGCTTCCAAGTTGCAACTTCACTGGGCTACTTTGAAGTCGAATCTGTGGTGGTGGCCTCTGGTGGTTTGTCTATTCCTACCCTCGGCGGTTCAGGTATTGGTTATGATATTGCCAAGCAATTTGGTCATCATGTTTATCCTACACGCGCAGGCTTGGTTCCGTTTATGTTTTCGGACAGCTTTAAAGAAGTCACCACACGCTTAAGTGGTAATGCCGTTGAAGCAACGTTGTCTAACGATTTAAATAGCTTCACAGAAGCACTGCTCTTTACCCATCGCGGTTTGAGTGGACCAAGCTCGCTACAACTGTCAAATTATTGGGATGCAGGTCAAAGCTTAAAAATCAATTTTTTACCTAGCCTAGATTTACTTGATTTTTTAAAGTCGAAAAAGCAAAACCAAGCCAAAGTTCTACTGCGTACTTTATTGGTTGAGCATTTACCTAAAAGCGTGGTGACTGAATTACAAAACTTGATTTGGTTAGAACAAGCCGACACGGCAATTGGCAATATCAGTGATGATAAGCTGGAACAAATCGCACAGCGCTTATCTGCATTTGAGGTAAAACCATCAGGAACTGAGGGCTACCGCACTGCAGAGGTAACACTAGGTGGTGTAGATACCACTGAAGTTTCATCCAAAACCATGGAAAGTAAAAAACAAAAAGGTCTGTATTTTGTTGGTGAAATTTTAGATGTTACTGGTCACTTGGGTGGCTTTAATTTCCAATGGGCATGGTCATCAGCACATGCAGCCTCAGAGTATGTTTAATGCTCAGCTCATTTCAAGCTTAGAATAAAAAAGAGGCTGTTGATATCAACAGCCTCTTTTTATATATGCATTTTAAATATTGCGAGTACTTATTCTAAGTAATCCGTTTTAAACAATTGTACATGTTGACTGTTGTCCATACGATCAATCGTACGATCCATTTTAGCCACAGCATGTTGAATATGACTTGGTGTTGCAACTGTGTTTGACGTGATGAAATTGAATACTTTATGCATCATTTGGAATACCCCCATTATTTTAACTCCGTTTATATAATTGAAAGCATAATTCATGCCTGTTTCAATCCGATGAAAACGACGGCGTCTCTTTTATTATTTATGCTTCAATGTATTCACTAAAATATCAAAATAAGATTAAATTTCAATCATTATTTTTTACTTCTTGTTCATTTTCAACTTGTTCTGTCACTGGTTGCTGTTTTTCTTTGCGCTTTTTTTGTGCAAATATAAATTGATATGCACTAGCAAGAAACCCAATAGTAATGCCAGCAATCACAATAGGCGCAAAAAATTTATTCGGGGCTTTCTTAGACATTCTTTTTACCTTTTTTCGTATATAGATTTAACTTGAGTTCATGAAAATAACCACTCTAAAGTGGTTATTTTCAGTCTGTTTGTACAGATTATTTTAGGTCATTCTGGTGTATCCGTTGGAGGTGGCGTAATAATTGGCTTTTGTGGTGCGACTAATTGCGCTTTCACATCCGTCGGCTTTTCAGCTTCTTTTTTCGCTTTATCTAACAAATCAGACAATAAGCACTCTGCAGGTTGACGTCCACCTAAACCAAAGGCCAAAGCAAATGCAACGGCAACGGCGCCTAATGTTAGGCCAAAAGCCAAATTCACAATCGAATCTGCAATGCCCATCGCACGTAGACCCATCGCGACAACCAAGCCCATAATCAATACACGGACTAGATTAGCTAACCAACGCGAACTATTGTACTCCCCACGTTGTACGACATTTGCCACAACATTTGCCAGCCAAAAACCAATCACTAAGATTACAGCACCGAGCAAGATATTGGCACCAAAGTGAATAAACATGGCAATTAAGTCACTAATTTGTGCAAAGCCCAAACGGTTAGCCGCTTCGGATACTGCAAACAGCATGGTAAAGAATACAATCAGATAACCCACAATATCAGACAGTTTCGTGCTTCCTAAAAAGCGCTGTAAGTCCACTTTTGCTGGTACGTTATCTACACCTGTACCCGCTAGAACTTCAGAAACTAAACGTGCCACCAAACGTGATACGACATAAGCCAAAATTAAAATTAGGCCTGCGGCAATAATATTGGGAATGGCATACATCACTTCGTGCAACATTGCAGTCGCTGGTTGCGAAATCGCATCAATGCCTAAAGCTTCAAATGCCACAATTAATGCAGTGAAGATAATAATGGCAAATACAAATGAGCCCAGTAACCGTGCAACATTGCCATTTTTAAACAAGCCCAGTTTTTCAGCTTGTTGTTGTATGCTCAAACTGCTGACCAGACCTTCGACAATTCCACGCACAATTTTTGCCAAGATGTAACCTACGAAGATAATCACGCCGGCAATAAACAGATTTGGCAAATATGAAACGGCTTCATTCACCATATTTTGTACAGGATACAGCAAGCCATTCAGACCTAAAATCGACAGCACAATCGGTAAAAATAGCAATAAAATCAGCCAATATACGATATTACTGATATTTTCACTCAGTGGGCTCACACCAACATCGGAGCTGAGTTTTTCATCTAGTTGTGTTTTATCTAATAGTTTTTGGGAACCGACTTTGACCAAATTGGCCACAATCCAGCCAATAAATCCAACAGCCAATGCCGCTAAAAGCTGAGGAACAAAAAGCAGGAACTGCTGAATCATATTACTAAATGGACCACTAATACTGTTCAAATTCAGCACATTTAATGCGCCAATGACAGCAATTACCAAGATAATCCAAAATACAATCCGAGACACAATACTTTCGATATTTGAGCGATGACCTGTTGCATTGGACAATTTGTCATTGGTGCCAATTTTTTGCAAAAGCTTTTTAATTGCCCCTGCAACCAATAAAGCAACAATCCAACCAATTAATAAAATAGCCACTGCACTTAAAATTGGATGGAACTGATCCCAGTAATACATTGCATCGAACTGCCCATTTGGGCGATTAAGATATTGATTCATTTTGTTTGGCCCTCTTTATTGCTAAAAATCATGTCGTAACACGCTTTAATACTTGTTGTACGAGGTCTTTATATCTGTGACACAGTTATCTTTTTATATAACCTTTAAACATTAAGATTTGTTCACTTTCTAAACAATAGTTAAATGCATAACTACAACAAAAGAGCACAGAGCATTGCAAAAGACCCAGCACATGGGCTGGGTCTTGGATTTAAAAATTATGTATATTAGAGACTTAAATCATATACTCATAACATGAGTGATCAGGTTTTATTGAAGTAGATCACGTTGTAATCCACCTTAAACACAGATGCTCAACTTCACTGTAGAAACCTGTACTTTTGATTGCTTCTCGCCTAATTCAAGTAATAAAGCTTAAGCAAAGTGAATCAAATGGTTTATTTAATATTTAATTTCAACATTTTAAATGTTGAAAACATACTGAAGATCTAAAGCTTTTTAGCTAGGGTTTCATCCCAGCAAACATATACAATAATAAAGCAAGTAAGAAAAATCCCACTAACATCAAAATATAGACAGGCAATTTTTCTTTATGTTGTATGTCTGCTCGACTCAAACTAAAAGGTGGTTTTTAAAATCATGCATCATAATCTTTACACCTTGTGTCCTTTGACTCTTTTATTTTAACAAGCCAAACACTACACACTGTATAAATGCATTAACATCTAGTGAAAACCTGTAAAGCATAAATGTATCCGTCGAGCACAGTCAAATGTACTCAAGGTGATACTTTATCTGAACATTAAAATAAGCGTTTAGGGCGTGTTGTATCTTGTGTATCTATGGTCATTTCATGTTCATCTTTTAAGTGCACACCCGATAAGCCCAGTTGTTTAGATTTGTTCATCAGCCCCAATAAGCGCTGTATGGCAAGCTGTGTAGATAAACCTGCAGGGCGCACATTAGAAATACAATTACGCATCGCATCATGACAGCCACGCCGTGCTTGCCAAGTATAGTAAATCCCCATGCTGTCAGGTGAACTCAACCCTGGCCGTTCTCCAATTAACATGACCAACATATCTGCTTGTAAAATTTCGGCAATTTCATCGCCCAATGCAACACGACTGCCAGTCGCAATGACAAAAGGTGCTACACGCCATTGCGCCTGCTGACAACTTGCATAAAACTGCTGCATAAAATACGGCGCGTTATCTTCTATGGCTCGTGCAGACAGACCATCTCCCGCCACAATCACCACATCATAAGTATTGGGGTTTGACTGCGCATAATCTTTGAGTAACTGACGTGAAGCCTCTGAGAGTTCCCGCCCTAAATCAGGCCGTTTTAGGTAAATATCTTTATCCTGTGCGCAGCTTTCAACTTGCAAAACCTCAGTATTCACCTCAATGAGTTGTGAGCGTATCCCCTCTATATCTAAAGCCTTTAACACAGCATCTTTCGCTTGGGCATGTGCCAACTGAAACTCTAGAGCTGGTTGGGTGGGTAAACTCCCTCCCACACGTCCTAATGCAATACGTGCATCAGTAAACTGTTTTAGGCGTTCCCACGCGTTGGCCTCAACACATGTTTGAAACTGAAGATCTGCTGATAATTTCATTGACTTCTGCTCCCTATGAAGACCTTAAAAGTCGTGCAAATTGATCTGGCATTTGGCTTGGCCAATGCAATTGCTGTGCTTGTTGCTTCAATATACCTTGTTGCTCTAACCAGACTGCAAATTCTGGTGCGGGCTCTAAGCCCAACAGCTGTCGAATGTATAAAGCATCATGAAATGACGTGGTTTGATAATTCAGCATTACATCATCTGAACCAGGAATACCCATCATAAAATTAAGGCCTGCGTTGGCCAGTAAAGTCAGCAACACATCCATATCATCTTGATCAGCATCGGCATGGTTGGTGTAACAAATATCACAGCCCATCGGCACACCCAGTAATTTTCCACAAAAATGGTCTTCTAAGCCTGCACGTATAATCTGTTTACCATTGTACAAATACTCAGGCCCTATAAAGCCCACCACAGTATTAACCAAAAAGGGTTTGTACTTTCTTGCCACGGCATAAGCACGGGCTTCTAAAGTTTGTTGATCCACCCCAAAATGGCTGTTGCTTGATAAGGCACTGCCTTGCCCTGTTTCAAAATACATTACGTTCTGCCCAACGGTGCCACGTTTCAGGCTCAGTGCCGCTTCATAACCCTCTTGTAACATGGCAAGATCAATACCAAAGCCTGTGTTGGCACTTTGCGTTCCTGCAATGGACTGAAACATTAAATCCACTGGTACATTTTGGTTAGCCAGCTGTATGCCCGAGCTCACATGCGTGAGTACGCAAGACTGGGTCGGAATGTCATATTCTTGGATAATATAATCCATCAGCTTGAGTAGCTCTGACAGGTTCTGCACATTATCTGTTGCTGGGTTAATGCCAATAACGGCATCGCCATTGCCATACATCAGTCCATCTAAAATACTGGCAGAAATCCCCAATACATCATCTGTGGGGTGATTGGGTTGTAAGCGCGTCGATAAATGTCCCTCTAAACCAATCGTATTACGAAATTTTGTGATCACTCGGCATTTTTTAGCGACCAAAATAAGATCTTGATTACGCATGATCTTACTGACCGCTGCCACCATCTCAGGAGTCAGCCCGAATTGTAGCCCCTGTAGTTTTTCAGTCGTGGCATCTGCACTTAATAGCCAATCGCGAAAATCCCCTACGGTAAAATGTGAAATAGGATAAAACGCGACAGCATCATGCTCATCCATAATTAAACGTGTCACTTCATCACGGTCATAATCGACCAACGCCTCATTTAAAAACTGCTTTAATGGCACATCTGCTAAACACATTTGTGCAGCCACTCGCTCTGTGGCATCCACTGCAGCTATACCCGCCAACTGATCGCCCGAACGTTCTGGCGTCGCCTTAGCCATTAAGGTTTTTAAATCAGCAAAAACATAATGATGATGTGCCACATTCATTTGGTAGAGCATGTTTCCCTCCTAATTACCTTTATCGCTATTTCAGCTCTTGTTCTGCTTGTTGAATATTTGCGAACTCTTCTTCAGGTGTACCTGCAACCAAGTGATGACGGCTATACAGCAAGAAATACAAGATAAATAATACGTAAATGGCAGCCGCCATCAACCAAACTTTAGGGTCTACGACGAAACCAGCCACTACAGCAATAGCCGCCAACACCAAGGCAATACTTGCAGTCACCACACCGCCAGGTGCTTTATAAGGGCGCACCAAGTCAGCTTTTGAAGTTTTTAATTTAATATAAGACAGCATCATCAGCACATAAGAAATGGTTGCACCAAACACAGCCATCAAGATAAGTAAATCACCTTCACCTGACAATGACATACAAAAACCAATCACCCCCGGCACTATAATTGCCCAATGGGGTGCATGGTTTTTATTGGTCAAAGACAATTTTTTAGGGAGATAACCTGCACGAGACAAGGCAAAGATCTGACGTGAATAAGCGTAGATAATTGAGAAGAAACTTGCGATTAAACCCGCCAAGCCCACAAAGTTAACAAAACCTGCCAACCAAGTATTGGCGCCATACACTGCTTTTAATGCATCGACCAACGGTGCGCCAGAGGCTTTTAATGCATCAGCACCGGCGGCACCAGGCCCTAAAAATAAAATACTAAGTGCAAAAAAAGCCAAAATCAGCATTGAGCCAATTAAGCCTCGAGGCAATGATTTTTCAGGCTCTTTGGCTTCTTCTGCTGCCAATGGCACACCTTCAACAGCCAAAAAGAACCAAATGGCATAAGGTACTGCTGCCCAAATCCCTAAATAGCCTAGTGGCAAGAAAGCACTTGCACCTGTAGCCTCTGTATGTACAGCAATATCAAATAAATTCGCGCTGTTAAATGCTGGCAACATAGCGAAAATAAATACCATAAGTGCGACAGCAGCCACTGCTGTAATCACAAACATGATCTTAAGTGCCTCACCCGCGCCCTTTAAATGAATCCCCATAAACAGTAGATAACAGACCAAATAAATAATCCAACCACCAATACCAAATAAGGATTCGCAATAAGCACCAATAAAGCAGGCAATAGCTGCTGGTGCGATTGCGTATTCAATCAGAATCGCAGTGCCCGTAAGATAGCCCCCCATCGGGCCAAATGCAGTTCGGGCAAAACTATAACCACCACCTGCAGTTGGAAGCATGGTCGACATTTCCGACATACATAAGCACATGCACAAATACATCAGCGCAACCACAACTGTGGCTATAAACATGCCACCCCAGCCACCTTGAGCAAGGCCGAAGTTCCATCCTGCAAAATCACCTGAAATGACGTAGGCCACCCCTAAGCCAACTAAAAGCAACCAGCCCACAGCCCCTTTTTTGAGTTGTCGTTGTGCAAAATAATCGGCTGTTTCTGCATGTGCTGTCGATGGTGCAACAGCAGATTTTAATTCAGACATAGGCACCTCTGATCTTATGTTTATTTTTCACTCAGTGATAAGCACAAGCTATACCAATTTTGAATTTTTAGTCAAATTTGCCATGTTCCAATTTGTTATCTTATTCAAATTTATTGATTTTTAAGTATTTGAGTACGCCCATCTGGCCATCAGGGAAAGTCTGCATTTCCAAAAGGAAATGAGCTATAATTATGCACTTCATTTTTTATGCACTGATTATTTATGGCGTATAGTCAACAAAGTGTAACGCTTGATCTTGACACTGACGTCACTCATCACTGTACATTACACTACACCCGTGATCAGCATCTGATTGGGATCATGGAATTTAATAAACCGAGCTTTCTGCTGAAATGGGGCGATTTAGAATATTTTCGTCGTCGTACAGAAGAGTTCTCGGTGATGCCTTTTCCGGAATGCATCAATGCAATGGTGATTGATATTCGCAATGTCTCTGCCTTCTTAGACAACGAGGTGCCGATCATTCCTTGGCGTTTATTAGAAGAAGAATGCCCCGTTCGCTTGGTTGTACCGCAAGACCGCTTAGACCATTATGCAGGTTTCTTTGAACCAACTTGGCTAACCACTGATGTGGAAACAGCTATTCAAGAAATTCGCGAATTTATGGATATGTTTGTGCATTAATACCTTGGCCATTTGAGCCTGTATTACATGTCTATAGCTCTTGATTCAAAATCAAAAACGGCGCTCAAAGCGCCGTTTTTATATGTATCATCATGATTAACGTTTTTTCAATTCATCACGAATTTCACGCAACAATTCAATATCTTCTGGTGTTGCTGCTGGAGCTGGCTCTTCCACTTTTTGACGACGAACTTTGTTCATTAATTTCACTAACCAGAACACAACCCATGCAAGCAATAGGAAGTTAATCAAAATGGTGAGGAAGTTACCATAAGCTAAAACATTTAAGCCTGCATCTTGCGCTGCTTTTAAAGTTGTCAGGTTATTTGGATTATCACCCAGTACAACGAACCAGTTTGAATAATCCACGTCACCACCGAGGATCCATGAAATCAATGGCATCACAATGTCTTTTACCATGGAATCGATAATTTTACCGAAAGCACCACCGATAATGACACCAACAGCCAAGTCCATTACATTGCCTTTGACAGCAAACTCTTTAAATTCTTGAATAATACTCATGTCATCTCCAGAAATTTTTCACTTTAATTATGTGATGAAGTATACATTAATTTATGTATTTCGATTTCCGCCTAATTTACTTAGTTTTTGTTCATTTCTAAATGCCAAGTATAAAAATACACACAATCTTTTTGACCTTATGTGCTATTCGAGCAACTGATCTGGCGCACTTTTATTTTAAATCAGCTTCAAACAAAAGTTAAACGACATCTTTGTACATAAAAAAACCGCTGATTTGCATCAGCGGTTTTTTATCCGAAGATAAGAATAACTTATTTGTTACGCTTACGTTCGTTTTCAGTCAACCAGCGCTTACGGATACGGATTGACTTAGGTGTTACTTCAACTAGCTCGTCATCTTCAATGAACTCAAGCGCTTGTTCAAGTGTGTATTCAACTGCAGGAACAAGTGTCAACGCATCGTCAGTACCAGAAGCACGTACGTTTGTTAACTGTTTCGCTTTAGTTGGGTTAACAACCATGTCGTCAGAACGTGAGTTAATACCCACGATCATGCCTTCGTATACTTCAAGCTGTGGTTTAGCAAATAGACGACCACGGTCTTGTAAGCTGAACAATGCATAGCCAAGGCAAGTACCTTGAACCATAGAAATAAGTACACCGTTTTGACGCTTCGCAACAGTACCTTGTTTCATTGGACCGTAGTGAGAGAAGCTAGACGTCATGATCCCTGTACCAGAAGTCATCGTCAGGAATTCAGAACGGAAACCGATTAAGCCACGTGAAGGAACAGTTGCTTCAATACGGATACGGCCTTTACCGTCAACTTCCATATTAGTCATTTCGCCTTTACGGTGACCCATTTGTTCCATTACAGCGCCTTGGTGTTGCTCTTCAACGTCAAACGTTACGTTTTCGTAAGGTTCTTGTTTTTCACCGTCGATTTCTTTCAAGATTACTTGTGGACGAGATACGCCCATTTCGAAACCTTCACGGCGCATGTTTTCAATCAGAACTGAAAGGTGAAGTTCACCACGGCCAGACACTTTGAAACGGTCAGGACTGTCTGTATCTTCAACACGTAATGCTACGTTGTGGATCAATTCGCGGTCTAGACGTTCACGGATGTTACGTGAAGTAACGAATTTACCTTCTTTACCAGCAAAAGGTGAATTGTTTACTTGGAATGTCATAGATACTGTAGGTTCGTCTACAGAAAGTGGCGGTAAAGCTTCAACATTTTTCGGATCACAGATTGTGTCAGAAATATGAAGCTCTTCCATACCTGTTACACACACGATATCACCAGCAGAAGCTGATTCAACGTCGATACGTTCTAAACCGTGGTAACCCATGATTTTTAAGATACGACCATTACGTGTTTTACCGTCTTTGTCGATTACAGTAACAGGTGTATTTAACTTAACAGAACCACGTTGGATACGACCAACACCGATAACACCTACGAAGCTGTTATAGTCAAGTGAAGACACTTGCATTTGGAATGGACCATCAACGTCTACTGCTGGCGGCTCAACGATGTCTACGATTGTTTCGAACAATGGAGTCATGTCTTCAGCAAGTTCTTCTGGAGAAGGACCCGCTACACCGCGAAGGCCTGAAGCGTAAACAACTGGGAAGTCTAGCTGTTCATCAGTACCGCCAAGGTTGTCGAACAAATCAAATACTTGATCAATTACCCAGTCAGGACGCGCATTTGGCTTGTCAACTTTGTTGATAATTACGATTGGCTTTAAACCGCGTGCGAACGCTTTTTGCGTTACGAAACGAGTTTGTGGCATTGGGCCTTCTTGAGAATCAACAAGAAGAAGTACGCAGTCAACCATCGACATTACACGTTCAACTTCACCACCGAAGTCGGCGTGTCCCGGGGTGTCCACGATGTTAATACGGTATTCAGTATCAGTACGTTTGTCTAACCATTTGATTGCAGTGTTTTTTGCAAGAATGGTAATACCACGTTCAGACTCAATAGCGCCAGAATCCATTACACGTTCGATCTCGCCTGCGCGATCGCCAAGAGCACCTGATTGCTGTAAAAGTTTGTCTACAAGAGTCGTTTTACCATGGTCGACGTGCGCGATGATGGCAATGTTACGGAGAGTTTTAATATCTGACATGTGTATTCGATACGCCTAAAGTTTGAGGGCAAATTATACAGAAAAAATATAGATTTTAGTAGTGACAGTTTATTGACATGATCAATTTTTTTCGCCATACGGCCCCTTTTAATTTTGTAAAGGGATGTAAACAGATTAGAATAGCGCCACCTAGCCTTAATTTGCTGTACCTTATGTCTGATTTGAACCAATCTCCTGACCCTAAAGATCAACTCGATTTAGTCTATGGACTCGAAGATCGACCGAAACCATTCGTCGCTTTTTTAGCAGCCTTCCAACATTTATTGGCCATTATTGTCCCTATCGTGACGCCTGGCCTGTTAATTTGTTTGGCTTTAGGTGTCTCTAAAGAAGACACGAATATGATTTTATCGATGTCTCTAGTCATTTCAGGCATCGCAACTTTCCTACAATGTAAAAAAGTTGGCCCTTTTGGTGCTGGTCTTTTAATTGTTCAAGGTACAAGCTTTAACTTTATTGGCCCAATTATTGGTATTGGTTCAGCAATGGTGGCTGCGGGCACGCCTGTAGAAGCAGTGATGGCTTCTATTTTTGGTGTGGTGATTGCAGGTGCATTCATTGAAATGGGCGTATCACAAATTTTACCGTGGATTAAAAAACTAATCACGCCACTGGTTACAGGTATTGTGGTTTTGCTTATTGGCTTGACCTTAATCAAAGAAGGTTTAATTTCAATGGGTGGTGGTTATCAAGCCATGGGCGATAAAACCTTTGCCAATGCAGATAATCTCATCATGTCATGCACGGTATTGGCTTTAATTATTTTACTCAACCGTGTACGTATTACATGGGTAAAAAGCTCAGCGATTTTAATCGCACTTCTGGTGGGTTACATCCTTGCAGGCTTTATGGGGCACTTAAACTTTGATGGTTTAAAAGATGCACCACTGGTACAAATTCCAACACCAATGCACTTTGGCTTAAGCTTCTCTTGGAGCTTATTTATTCCAATGGCATTTATTTACCTTGTAACTTCGTTAGAAGCCATTGGTGATATTACCGCAACTTCAAAATTATCAAACCAACCTGTAAATGGCCCACAGTGGATGCAGCGCATTAAAGGCGGTGTCCTCGTTAACGGTGCTAACTCATTCCTTGCAGGTATTTTCAACACTTTCCCAAGCTCTGTGTTTGCGCAAAATAATGGTGTCATTCAATTGACAGGTGTTGCAAGTCGCTATGTAGGTATTTGGATTGCTGCTTTATTGGTGATTTTAGGCCTACTTCCTGCTGTTGCAGGCGTAATCCAAGCTGTCCCACAGGCCGTACTCGGTGGTGCAGTTATGGTGATGTTTGGTGCTGTTGCTGCTTCAGGGATTAATATCCTCTCTGGGATTCAGTTAGATCGTCGTGCATTATTAATCATCGCGATTTCTTTAGCGCTCGGCTTAGGTGTTGCTCAAGTACCACAAATTCTTGAACACTTGCCTGAACTCATTCGCAACATTTTTAGTTCTGGTGTTGCAACTGGCGGTATTGCTGCCCTTGTATTGAATATTATTCTTCCTGAAGTGAAGAAATAATTCATTTTGCTCAAGCACCGTCAAGCGTTATCCCTTGGCGGTGCTTTTGTTATGGAGAAATAAAATGGTTCCTCAAAGTGAAGTTGTAATTCGTCAGGAAGCGTTTCTTGATGGTCGCGTATTGTTCGTAAATGCACCAACAGATGACTTGCTCAGTAATTTAGCTTCAAACATCAATGCCAGTGTTTGGACTTGGAATTTTAACGATTTTCAATATTTTCAAGCCCGTCAAGCAACTGTACATTTTGGTGTTGAACTCCCTCAAGGCGCGTTTGATCAAGCCATCGTTTTTGTTCCTAAATCTAAAGAATTACTCAATTATATTCTGCATAACCTTGCGAGTCGTTTAAGCCTAGGTGCTTCGATCTTCTTAGTGGGTGAGAAAAAAGGTGGCGTTGAACGTGCATCTAAACAGCTTCTTCCTTATGGTAAAACCCTTAAGCTAGACAGCGCACGCCATTGCCAAATGTGGCAAACGGTACTAGAAAAAAATACCACTGCCAAAGCATTGGAAGATTGGGCACAACGCTATACCGTACCAACACCACAAGGCGATTTAAACATTTGTGCATTACCCGGTGTATTTAGTCAAAATCGTTTAGATGTGGGTACAGCAGTATTCTTACCTTACCTATCTAAAGTAAGCTCTGGCAAAATTGCAGACTTCGGCTGTGGCGCAGGTGTAATTAGCGCTTATTTGGCCAAATTAAATCCAAAAAATCGTATCTTTGCGATGGATGTCGACGCCTTTGCTCTTGCTTCGACTAAAATGACTTTTGAAGAAAATTCTCTTGTTCCAGAACAACTTGAGATCAAGGCGGTTAGTGGCATAGAAGATGCACCACTGTTTTTACACGCAATCGTCAGTAATCCACCCTTTCATCAAGGGATTCAAACCGACTACAATGCCAGTGAAAATTTATGCAAAACTGCACGACGTCATCTCAAGTCGGATGGCGAACTGTGGATTGTTGCCAACCGTTTTTTAAATTATCCCGTTTTAATTGAACAAAGTTTTGGTCAGTGTATTACCAAGGCTGATCAACAAGGCTTTAAAGTGCTCTTCGCTAGCACTCAAAAAAAATCTTAAGGAATAACGATGAGCGAAACGAATCAACAGGCGCAACTCAAGCGTAAGCTTGGCGCCCGCCATCTAAATATGATTGCCATTGGTGGCTCTATTGGTACAGGTTTATTCCTTGCTTCTGGTGCAACCATTGCGAATGCTGGTCCAGGTGGTGCACTACTGGCCTATTGCTTAATTGGGGTAATGATTTATTTCCTCATGACCAGCTTAGGTGAGCTTGCAACACATAACCCAACTTCAGGTGCTTTCTTCACATACGGCACCAAGTATGTAGAAAGTGGTTTCGGCTTTGCTTTGGGCTGGAACTACTGGTACAACTGGGCAATTACCGTTGCATTCGAACTCGTTGCAGTTCAATTCATTATGAAATTTTGGTTCCCAGATATACCAGGATTTTATTGGAGTGCGCTCTTCCTAGCGATCGTCTTCGGTATTAATGCCCTTACAGTCAAAGGTTTTGGTGAGTCTGAGTTTTTCTTCTCCTTAATTAAAGTGCTAGCGATTGTTGTGTTTATCATCATTGGTATTTTCATGATTGGTAAAATCATGTTAACCCCTGGTGTAGAAACATTTGCCAACTGGACTAAAGGTGAAGCACCGTTTGTGGGTGGTTTGTCTGCCCTTATTGGTGTTGCCATGATTGCCGGATTCTCCTTCCAAGGTACAGAAATGGTCGGAGTTGCAGCAGGTGAATCTAAAGATCCAAAGAAAACAATTCCAGTAGCAATCAAGCAAATTTTCTGGCGTATCTTATTGTTTTATGTGGTGTGTATTTTCATTATTGGCACGCTCGTTTCATACGATGACCCACTGCTTTTACAAGCAGCATCTAGTGAAAATATTGCACTTTCACCATTTACGTTGTTGTATGAAAAAGCAGGCTTTGCATTCGCAGCCTCTGTAATGAATGCTGTGATTTTAACTGCAATCTTATCTGCAGGTAACTCTGGCATGTATTCATCAACACGTATGCTGTTTGATATGGCAAAAAATGGCAGTGCGCCAAAAGCCTTCTCAAAATTGGACCGCCGTGGTGTACCAATGAATGCGCTTTATGCAACCACTGCAATTGCTGCTCTATGCTTCTTGACCACATTTATTGGTGAGCAAGCTGTATTCAACTGGCTTTTAAATATGTCTGGTATGTGTGGCTTTATTGTCTGGTTAGGCATTGCGATTTCACACTACCGCTTCCGCAAAGGGTACGTACACCAAGGCTATAAGCTTGAAGATCTGGCTTACCGCGCAAAATTCTTCCCGTTTGCACCATGGTTTGCTTTCATTTTGTGTGCAATTGTCGTTCTCGGTCAAAACTACCAAGCAGTACTTGACGGTGACATCTTAGCAGTCATTTCAACGTATATTGGTATTTTCTTATTCTTAGCAATTTGGCTGGGCTATAAGTGGAAATACAAAGCAAAAATTGTTTCATATCAAGACATGGATGTACGTCCAATGAATGTTGATAAAGACGCCTAAAAGTTAACCCCAAAAAAAGCTACACTCCGGTGTAGCTTTTTTTATTTGTAATCACAATCAAAAAGAAAACTGCGATCCCTACTTATTAAGTATTCCGACACCAAAATCAGTACATTCATGGTTTCGCCAATATACAAGCAACTTAACTCAATTTAATATCAGCTAATTTTGAACCATCAATCACAATCGCCTGACGACAAATTCCTTCTGCTTTACGTCTTTTTTCAAAAGTTCGTGCAGATAAAGTCGTAAAATTATCAAAAAAACAAATTTCACGGCTATTCATTGAATACACCAAAGAATGGTGTCCCACCCCTTCAACAGTATCGTAATACACAATTACAAAGTAACCCTGATCGATCTTTTCTTTAATTTGCTCATAGCTTAAAGCAGCTTGAATTGGAATATTGAGTTGCTTGGCTTCTTGATAGTATTCAATTTCTTTAGGCTGCTTATCTGGATCTGGTGCCGTATGAAAACTGGTTTTACAACCTAACTTTTGCAATGCCAATGCTAAACCGATACTAAATGCCCCTTCGCCATCATAGCCAGTAATTTTAACCAACCGCTGTATGTCTGCCTGTATCCCATAGTGCTGTAGCACCATCCACACAGCATAAACTCCACTATTAGATTTTAGCTTTAATAAAGCCTCTGGTATCTTCAAGCCCATAACAACTCGCAGTCAATTGATTTCTTTATCTTCATACAGGCTTATTCTAACAAACTCAGCAAAATTCGCCCCCATAAAAAAAGCAGCCTTTCGGCTGCTTTTTTTTAAACTCAATTCAATAAATAATTATTGAATCTTATTTAGCTACAACAGTACGGCTACCAGAAATCGTAGCGAATACGCGACGGTTCATAGCACGGCCTTCTTTAGTTTTGTTGTCAGCAATCGGTTGATCCCAAGCGAAACCTTGAGTAGACAAGCGAGCTGCATCTACGTTGTATTCGTTAACAAGTGCTGTTTTAACAGAGTTAGCACGAGCTAAAGAAAGACGTTCGTTAAGTGCACGTGGACCAGTGTTGTCTGTGTGACCTTCGATGCGAGCAGTAGCGTTTGGATACTCAGAAAGTTTCTCAGCTACTTTAGCGATTTCTGGTTTGTATTGATCTTTGATGTTTGATTTGTTTGTATCAAAGAATACACGAAGTTCCATGTTAAGGTCTTCAGTCAACTCTTGTGGAGCTGGTTGAACTGGAGCTACAGGAGCTACAGGAGCAACTTCAACTACAGGAGCAGCTGGTTTCAAGTGACCACCAAGAACTACGTTAAGACCAGCTAAAGCTGTGTAGTTCCAGAAATCTTCGTCGATGTTGTAAGTCGCACGAGCTTCTGTACGAAGAGATAGAACGTCGTTCAAGCGCCAGAAAGCACCAACACCTGCGTTACCCAAAGTACCTTCGTCTTTAAGACCAGCACCAGTGTATTTGTAGTGACCAGCACCTAATAATACGTATGGCTTAACTTTGCTATCGTAGTCTTTAGTGATCAAATCAGAAGTAGCATAGAAGTTACCGTTGATTTGAGTTTGCTTGTATTCTGCACCAGCAGCAACACCAGCACCTTCAACGTCGCCTTTAACTTGGTTGTATTCAGCTTCGAAACCTAACCATGGAGTCAATTCAACACCAAGCGCTGCACCAACGAACAAATCGTCTTGAAGTTCAGGACCAGAAGTTAAATGATCTTTACCGTTGTTGTGCTGAGTGTCTTGGAATGTGTAACCAAGCATTAATGGAGTAACAGTTACGCCTGCGTTTGCAGCTGCTAAAGGAGCAGCTACGAGCATTGCTAAAGCAATACGACTCATTTTCATGGATTTATCCTCCAGAGATAACAATTGTTGTTCAAGCCTAAAAATACCGGCATCCTGAGATAGGCTTTCTAATACCCCAGTTTTATTTTTTAAGCTATTCACGCCGAATCATACAAACACTTCAATGGTTTTCCAAGTGCTTGATTAGTCTAATCAAGTAAATTATTGACAAAATTACTTACAATTTCCGTTGTAATTCGGTAATTTTTTACTCAATTTATTCTTGTGAATCGCTTATTTTTCACTTGCTAAATATTTTAGCAGTTTTATTAAAACTTGAGTAATAAAAAATTTTGCTCAACTCAAAAATGTGTCGAAGCACATTATTAATAACATGAATTAATAAAAATAAATACCAAATACAAGGTTCAATCCAATGTTTTTTATAGTAAAAAATGGTTTCACACTATTAGAACTCATCGTGTGCGTGGCAATTATTTGTATCATTTCAAGCTATGCATTACCTGCTTTTCATCGGTATCAGGCGAAGCAAGAAATGCAACTTACAGCAAAAAAAATACAAACCTTTAGTCGTCAAGCTAAAAATTTAGCCACCATTCAAAATTCCAATATTGTGATCTGTCCGAGTGAAAATTTCACTCAATGTCAGCCAAGCAAATGGAGCGCTGGCTTTGTAATGTTTGTCGACAACAATAAAAATCGACAAATTGATAGTACCGAAAGCATTCTGCATCAGGAAAAACTCAACCTTAAATACAGCACTCTCGATTGGCGTGGCACGCTCAGCATTCCGAGCCTAACCTTTCAGGCCACAACAGGAATGCCTATTGGTTCTAACGGAAGTTTTTTTCATTGTTCACTGATCGATTTGCCTCATCAAAAAATCATCATGAGTAAAATGGGCCATGTACGGCTAGAAAATATCAACAGTTGTTAGAACTGGTGGGTCTAAAGTTCTGGCACAAAGGTCATTTTCTCCACGGCTTTTTTTTATATACTGCTGTGGGTTTAACTATTTTAATAAAACAGATTCGGAGAAAATCACAATGACTGACATCGTAATTGTTAATGGTGCACGTACCGCAATGGGTGGCTTTCAAGGAAGCTTAGCAAGTGTAACAGCACCCATTTTAGGTGCAGCTTCAATTAAAGAAGCAATTGCTCGCTCAGGCTTACAAGCAACGGACATCGAAGAAGTCATTATGGGCTGTGTGCTTCCTGCTGGCTTAAAACAAGGCCCTGCGCGTCAAGCGATGCGTTTAGCAGGTTTGCCTGATTCAACAGGCGCAGTCACCATTAATAAATTGTGTGGTTCTGGCATGAAAGCTGTGATGCAAGCAGCAGACATGATTAAAGCTGGTTCTGCACAGTTTGTAGTTGCTGGTGGTATGGAATCCATGACCAATGCACCTTATGTATTGCCTAAAGCTCGTGCTGGCTTCCGTATGGGTCATGGCGAAATCAAAGATCACATGTTCCTTGATGGTCTTGAAGATGCTGAGACTGGTCGTTTAATGGGTTCATTTGCACAAGACATGGCCAACAGCAAAGGCTATACACGTGAACAGATGGATAACTTTGCCATTCGTTCTTTAAAGCGTGCGCAAACAGCGATTACTGAAGGCTATTTTGCAGATGAAATTGTGCCTGTAACTGTGAGTACGCGTAAAGGCGATGTAGTTATTGATAAAGATGAACAACCATTCAATGCCAATATCGACAAAATTCCAACATTACGCCCTGCTTTTGCTAAAGATGGCACCATTACTGCTGCCAATGCGAGCTCTATCTCTGACGGTGCTTCAGCATTAGTTTTAACCTCTGCAGAACAAGCTGTGGCAAAGGGCTTAAACCCTTTAGCTAAAATTGTTGCGTATGCTTCAAATTCACAGCATCCATCTGAATTTACCATTGCTCCTGTGGGCGCGATTCAAAAGGTATTAAATGCTACAGGTTGGGACGCTCAAGACGTTGACCTTTGGGAAATTAATGAAGCCTTTGCTATGGTGACGATGTGCCCAATGGATGAGTTCAAACTGGATGCAGAAAAAGTGAATATTAATGGTGGTGCATGTGCACTTGGCCACCCTGTGGGTTCTACAGGCTCACGCATTATTTTAACTTTAATACATGCCCTTAAGCGTACTGGCGGTAAACGCGGTATTGCTGCGCTGTGTATTGGTGGCGGTGAAGCAACTGCTGTCGCGATTGAAGTACTTTAAGACTTTAAGGCACTCCTTTTAAAAGAATTTAGGTAGATGAATAACATCGCTTTAGTTCCTTATTAATGGATAACTTAAAGTCCTATATCAATCTTCACTCACAAAAAATCTGTATAAAATCCTCCGTCATGGGGGATTTTTTAATCCGATCTTCAAATCAAAATTTCTTATCGTCATTTTAATAAAGCTTGCATGCTAGCAATTACAATTTTGAACACAGCAATCACATTGGCTTAAGAATTTAAGCTTAATCTTAAGTGACCACAACAAAAAAAAACGCGGTGCTCACATGCAACTCAATCATTATTTAAACTTTAAAGGTAATACTGAAGCGGCATTTAATTTTTATAAGTCTGTCTTTGGTGGCGAGTTTTTATTTGTTATGCGTTATAGCGATGCGCCCACACAAGAAGGTCAATCCCCTTTATCTGAGGCAGACCGTCAAAAAATTATGCATATTTCTCTTCCGATTAATGAACATACCGTTTTAATGGCCTCAGATATTAGCGAACAATTTTGTGCTCAAACCAATAAAGCATTTACCGTAGGCACCAATCATTATATTTCGATTAATCTAGATGCCAGTGAACAAGATGAGGCAAAACGACTGTTTGATGCACTTGCCGTCAATGGCACAGTTGAAATGGCTTTGAGTCCAACATTCTGGGGGGCTTTATATGGTGCACTCACCGATCAATTTGGTATTCAATGGATGATCAATTGCCAATTAGAAACTGCGTAATTGAGGTCAGCATCTCAGCTCATTCGACACAAAAAAGCGACCCAATGAAAGGTCGCTTTTTTTTATACGGTGACCATGTCATTTTATGCAGATTGATCTAACCGAAAAGATGTCATTGTCAGTGATCTACCCACTGCTTTGGCATTAAATAAACTCAACTCGTCTTTGTCTTCTTGTAAAGCCAGTGCATAGATCATTGGATAATAATGATCAGGTGTTGGAATGGCGAGTTTAAAAGCCGTGCCTTGTTTATCCCAATCAATGAGTGCTTGGTGATTACGCGCTAACAAAAAACTCTGCATTTTCTGGTCTGCTTCGAGCGCCCAATCAAAACCATATTCATGGTTGATTTTATCAAAGGCAACTCGACCCAAGTTATGAACCAAATTACCACTCGCAACAATCAACACCCCTTTACGGCGCAGCCCCGCAAGCTGTTTTGCCAAATCATAATGATATTGTGCACCTTGGCTATAATCGATGCTCAACTGCACCACAGGAATATTGGCGTCAGGAAAAACGTGACATAACACTGCCCAAGTGCCGTGATCTAGGCCCCACTCATGGTCATGATGAATATCAATGCTTTGGATTGCATCGACAGTTGCATCGACCAAAGCTTGATTACCTGACGCAGGATATTGCATATCAAATAAAGCTTGTGGAAAGCCACCAAAATCATGAATGGTACGTGGCATTTGCATCGCAGTGACCGCTGTACCACCTTGAGTCAACCAATGCGCTGAAATACATAATATGGCCGTTGGTGGGGTTTCTAAAGTCGCCCCCACTCTATTCCATTCACGCGTGAATTCATTGTCTTGAATGGCATTCATGGGGGAACCATGCCCTAGAAACAAAACAGGCATAGGTGCAGTGTGTGGAAGTGTTGCATTCCAATTTTTGAGAAGAGATAAATCGCCTGTTTGCATGTGCATGATATTCACCTATGTGATGGATATTTTTATTATGCAAAGTTCATACATGTCCCGATAGTCTGTTTACGTCACTACAACATTGCAAAAATGGAACGCTGGGGCTAAATAAGGCAAATTGATCATATAGCGAAGTGCTGAGATTCACCCTTCCATTAGCAACATTTCTATTTGCATTTAATTTGGCAAAAAAAAGCTGAACCTCAGTCCAGCTTTTTCAGTTACTTAATTGAATTAAGCACCTGTTTGATAATGTGCTTGCGGTACAGCCGTTGAAGCTTGGTAAGGATGAGTAAAGTCACCCAAACCAGCAGCAGCTTCATGAATATCTTTGCCTTCTTTGATCACAAAAGTGTCAAAGCCTGCACGCTTCATGTAATTTAATACATCTTTAAATACATCACCTGTGGCACGAAGTTCACCTTGGTAGCCTTGGCGACGTAACAATGCAGCAAATGAATAACCACGACCATCATTAAAGCCTGCAAAATCAATAAAAATTGCATCAAGTTGATCTAGCGGAAATTCATTAGTTTCAGGAGAAGCATCCACTGTTAAGAACAATGCTTTTTTGCCCGTTACATTTGCAATCTGATCTAACTGCTCAACAGTCAATAGCACATCACCTTGTGGTAATACGCCATCTTCTGCAATGATTTCATAGCTGTTGTCTGCAATTGTGCCATCTTTAGAGAGCACTTGTAGTGCGGTATTAAGCATAAGCACGCTCCTTAAATGGTTGAATGCCAACACGGCGATAGGTATCAATAAAGTCTTCACCTTCCGTACGAAGATCAAGATAGGTATTTAAAATTTCTTCGACAACATCAGGTACGCGATCCGCTGCAAATGATGGCCCTAAGATGTCACCAATCGATGCATCATGATCAGCATTACCGCCAAGCGTGATTTGGTAGAATTCAGCGCCTTTTTTGTCTACACCTAAAATACCAATATTACCCACGTGGTGATGACCACATGCATTCATACAACCTGAAATATTCAGATCAAGCTTGCCAAGGTTATAAATCGTATCTAGATCATCAAAACGACGTGAAATTGCTTCAGAAATTGGAATTGATTTCGCATTGGCCAATGAACAGAAGTCACCGCCTGGGCAGCAAATAATGTCAGTAATAAAACCAATATGTGCACGCGCTAAATCTTTTGCATCTAGCACTTGCCAAAGTTCAAACAAATCTTTTTGTGGAACGTCTACCAACGCAATATTTTGTTCATGCGTTGTACGTAACTCACCAAATGTGTACTTGTCTGCAAGATCTGCAATCAAGTTCATTTCTTCAGTGGTCACATCACCTGGTGCAATACCTGCACGTTTAAGTGAAATCGTTACGATGCGGTAACCTTTTACTTTATGTGCATTGGTGTTGATGTTGAACCATTGTTTGAATTTTGGATATTCAGCAAATTTTGCAGTGAAATCTTCATCTGCATAATCTTGGTAATTAAATGGCGTAAAGTTCGCATCCATTTTTGCCAAAGTGGCAGCATCAATTTTTAATGTTTTGATGGTATGTGCAAATTCAGCTTCAACTTTTTCTGCAAATACTTCTGGCGTTAATGCTTTTACCAAAATTTTGATACGTGCTTTGTACTTGTTATCACGGCGACCGTGTAAGTTGTAAACACGTAGTACAGCTTCTAAGTACGCAATTAAATCTTCACGAGGTAAGAAGTCACGAATAAAGCTACCAATAATTGGGGTACGACCTAAACCACCGCCCACTTTAATTTTATAGCCCATCTCGCCTGCTTCATTACGCACGATGTAAACACCGATGTCATGAAAAGCTGTTGCAGCACGGTCAATTTCTTCAAGTGCAGATACTGCAATTTTGAACTTACGTGGTAAGAAAGCAAATTCTGGGTGGAAGGTTGACCATTGACGAATCAATTCACACGTTGCACGTGGATCTTCGATTTCGCCTGCAACCACACCTGCATATTGGTCTGTTGTCGTGTTACGAATACAGTTACCAGAGGTTTGAATGGCATGCATTTGTACTGATGCCAACTCTTCTAACATATCTGGCACATTTTCAAGCGCTGGCCAGTTAAATTGGAAGTTTTGACGTGTTGAAACGTGTGCATAACCACGGTCATACGCTGTTGCAAGTGAAGCAATTTTACGCAGTTGCTTCGAGTTCATTAAACCATAAGGCACAGCAACACGGAGCATGGGTGCATAGCGCTGCACATATAAACCATTTTGCAGACGAAGCGGACGATATTCGTCTTCTGTCAATTTACCTGCTAAATAACGTTCCGTTTGATCACGGAACTGTGCAACACGTTCATTAATCAGTTGCTGATCAAAATCAGTATATAAATACATGGCGTACAGCTAGTAGTTTCTATTATAACGATGCACAGAATAACGAGATTTGATCTATCAAGAAAATGCGTTTTTTACATATTTAATAGCGATTTTATTGATAAGACTATCTCAATATCATTGATATAGGTACTTTCAGGCCATTTGTAATTGCTTTTTTTAATATTGATTATTTTATTTAATCTTTAGCATTTTTTATCATAAAGAAAAGCCCACGATGTAGGCTTTTACTTTAAGAGGATGTTAATTGCAATCAACCACAGCATGCATTCATCTATGATCATTCACTAATCGTCAGCTGTAGACTTAAACCAAGTGCCAGCACCAAGCGCTTGTCCAATATATTGATAACTGGCCTGAGAACGTGAAAATTTAATTGGACAGGCCAACTGTGGCTCGGTTTCTACGGCCTCAGCATTTAAGGGAACATTGACTACCCAATTCCGCGCAGCTGCCAAAGGTGAATTTAAAGCCTCTTGCAAGGATAATACGGGTTCTACACATACATCCAAGTTTTGAAACAATGCTTGCCATACTGCAAATGGCTCAGATGCAAATTTGTCTCGTAGCGCTTGTTTCACTTCTGCTCGGTCAGCCTGATCAAATGATGCTCCCTTCTGTAAAAGAAGGGGTAAGTCCAGTGCCTGCCCTAAAGCGAGCATAAATTGGGGCTCTAAACTACCCACTGCAAAATAGCGCCCGTCTTGCGTTGGGTAATAGTCATAAAATGTTGCGCCATTCAAATGCGTTTGCTCGGCTTCGGCATGCTCACCACCAGCCAAACTACTGGCTGCCGCCATATTGTTTAATGCCACAGCACAATCAGTCATAGAAATATCAATATACTGTCCTATACCGCTTTGATAGCGCTCAATGACTGCAGCCAATATTCCCATAACAGCATGCATAGAACCGCCTGCAACATCGGCAACTTGTATGCCGAGTGGCGGTGGCCCACTCTGCTGACGGCCACTGTATCCCGCGATTCCAGACAAGGCTAAATAATTAATATCATGACCAGCTTTATCTTTATAAAGTCCGGTTTGCCCATAGCCTGTAATTGAGCAGTAAATCAATTTAGGATTAATCTGTGCCAAAGTTGCATAGTCCAAACCTAAGCGTTGCATAACGCCTGGGCGGAATTGCTCAACCACAATATCGACCTCTAATATTTTTTGATACAGCAATGCAATACTGTTTGGGTCTTTTAAATCGAGTGCGATCGATTGCTTGTTTCTGTTTAAATAACTATGTGCTACAGCCTGCCCATTTGCATAAGGTGGCATCAAACGAACCAAGTCTAGACGCGTAGGTGATTCAATATGCACAACCTCTGCGCCCAGATCGGCCAAATACAAAGTGGCGAATGGACCAGGTAGAAGTGTGGAAAAATCAAGAACTTTCAAGCCTTTTAGTGGTGCTGACATTGGAGTTTTTACTCTATTTATGTTGATTTTTTATGCATATTAGAAATATAAATGATACAAAACAATGTCATGTTCAGCCATTTACCTTGATAGTTTCGGCAATTTACCATGTAAAAATGGTATTTTCGCTGTTGTAAATTGCCATATTTAATTTTTTAAGTGTCAGTTAGGTCAAAATTTGTGAACATTAAAGAGCCTGAAGGAATCAACATGAGCCGCGATACGATCAGTATCCATTTCGTCAATGCTGCTTTGTCTGGTGTAAAACGCTTAGGCATGGATGTCGAAACTTTATTGTCTCACGTCGGAATTGAAGCCGAACTACTGCGCCAACCCAAAGCGCGTATTTCTCCAGAACAGTACACGCGTTTTATCAAAATGTTGTGGATGGTGACGCAAGACGAACACGTCGGTTTTGATATTCAGCCACGTCGTTTAGGCACTTTTGCCATTATGTGTCAGCTGATTATTCATGCCAAAACTTTGGGTGATGCATTAGAGCTGTCCTCTCAGTTTTATAAATTGTTTGGCGATGAATGGTCTGTAACCTTAGAACGCGATAAGCACGAAGCGCGTTTGGTACCACTCATCCCAAAATCTATGGACCCTGATCATTTTATTACTGAAAGTATGCTCATGATTTGGCATGGATTGGCATCTTGGTTGATTGAGCGCCGCCTGCCTTTAGAGCGTGTACATTTCGGCTATAGCCGCCCAGAACATGCGGATGAATATGATGCGCTTTTCTTTGCGCCTGTAATGCAATTTGATGCGCCACGTACTGAAATCACCTTTGCTGCGGATTATTTAGATCTTCCAATTCGTCAAAACGAAGAATCATTAGAAGAATTCTTAAAAGCTGCCCCTGCACAACTGCTGGTGAAATTTAAAAATACCAACTCACTCACTTCACGTATTCGTGAAGTGCTGAAGAGCCAAATTGGCGAAGAAATGCCAACATTGAACGATGTTGCCTCAATGTTATATCTTTCACCTCAAACATTGCGTCGCCGTCTAGCAGCCGAAGGTAAAAGCTATCAAGGTGTAAAAGATGCACTGCGCCGTGATGCCGCGATTCACCTATTGCTAAACCCTGCTTTAACTTTAGAAGATGTTGCACAGCAAGTTGGCTTTAGTGAAACCAGTACTTTCCACCGTGCATTTAAGAAATGGACAGGTGTAACACCAGGTCTTTACCGTCAACTGCATGGTTATCACTAAGTTGAAATGAGACTTTTTGACTAATTTACTGTCTTATACTTCTCTGTGATTCATTTAGCCCAAGCACTCTGCTTGGGCTTTTGCATTGTATTAAAACAAACTCAACGATACTTTAAGCTAGGACTGAAATAAAAGTGCCTCTATGCCAAGAGGATAAATCGGTAAGTTCAATTGAGTAAGTTGTGCCTGCGTGTACCACGTCGCTTGATACTCATAGCCATTCGACTCTATACCTTTAATCATTGCCTGAGCATACATACGCTGATCTATAAATACGGCAGAATATACAAACACAATTTCATGACCTGCTTTTCCATCAAACGTAAAAATATTTTCGAGTACATCGAGATATTTCAGCTGGGTAATTTCTTGCTGAATTTCTTCCTGCACTTCTCTGCGGATGCTATCAGCAGCGCGTTCTCCGAACTCAATTCCGCCGCCGATGGGCATTAAATAATGCTCGTTCTTAGTTGGATCATAGGCTTGAGCTAAAAGAACCTGCTCTTGATGTCTAAATAAACAAATCACTTTTGCACGTATGTGGCTCATTGATCACTCCTACAGAAGGCGCAATATCTTAATACAGACAAATCAAAAATTTAAAATTAATTCAGGCGCACATTTGCATACTTGTTTTAGCTACAAGAGACAAAATCAAACTGGCAAAAAATCACATCTGACCTGACCCGTTCTTGTCATTGCACTCGTCCAAATTATCCGTACACTCAAAAAACCAATAAAAATTTATACATCAAAGGGACAGGATTATGAGCGAGGCTTACATCATTGATGCCATTCGCACACCGCGCGGAAAAGGTAAAAAAGATGGTTCACTGCATGCCGTTAAACCGATTAGCCTGCTGACCGGTTTATTAAACGAATTACAAAACCGCCATCAGTTTGACACTGCTGCAGTTGACGACATTGTATTGGGCTGTGTGACCCCAATTGGTGACCAAGGCGCAGACATTGCCAAAACCGCAGCCATTGCAGCAGGTTGGGATAATGATGTGGCAGGCGTTCAAATCAACCGTTTTTGTGCCTCAGGTTTAGAAGCAGTCAATATGGCTGCGCAAAAGGTGCGTTCTGGCTGGGAAGACCTTGTGGTAGCTGGTGGTGTAGAGTCGATGTCTCGTGTGCCGATGGGCAGTGACGGCGGTCCTTGGGCGCTCGACCCTGAAACCAATATGGCTTGTGATTTTATTCCGCAAGGCATTGGAGCCGATTTAATTGCCACCATTGACGGCTATAGCCGTGCAGATGTGGATGCCTTTGCGGCCAACTCTCAGCAAAAAGCAGCGGCAGCACAAGCCAAGGGTTATTTTGACAAGTCTGTCGTTCCGGTTAAAGACAAAGCAGGCGTCACTGTTTTAGCTAAAGATGAATTTATTAAACCAACGACCACAGCAGAAGGCTTAGGCAAGCTCAACCCAAGTTTTGCCATGATGGGTCAAATGGGCTTTGATGGCATCGCATTGCAAAAGTACCCTGAAGTGGGTGCGGTCAACCATGTACACCATGCAGGAAACTCATCGGGCATTGTCGATGGTGCTGCCGTGGTATTGCTTGCCTCTGAAAAAGCGGTCAAAGAACAAGGCCTAAAACCACGTGCCAAAGTGCTTACAACTGCATTAGTGGGCGCAGACCCGACCATTATGCTGACTGGCCCTGCACCTGCTGCACGTAAAGCCTTAGCCAAAGCAGGCCTAACCATTGATGATATTGACCTGTTTGAAGTGAATGAAGCTTTTGCTGCAGTGGTGATGCGTTTTATTACCGAGCTCAACGTTGACCCTGCCAAAGTCAATGTGAATGGCGGCGCGATTGCATTAGGACATCCGCTAGGTGCAACAGGTGCCATGATTTTAGGAACCCTGATGGATGAACTAGAACGCCAAGGTAAAAAGCGCGGTTTAGCGACCTTGTGTGTCGGCGGCGGTATGGGCATCGCAACGATTATTGAGCTAGTTTAATTAACCGAACCGTACACAGCATTTGATACTTGGTATGTGTCATCCACAACCTGACCAAAAATTGAAAATAATGTTTCTGCGAACTTTTAGAAAAAAGACATTAGTTGACAGGTTTTGTGGATGCCAAATGGTTTTCTTGCGGAGCATCGCTCCTCATTTTGCCGAATGAGAAATGTATTTCGCAAGGTAGGTCGAACCTGAATGAAGCTAAAGCACCGCTTTAGCTGAAATGAAATAACAGTAATGAATAAATTTGGAAAGACTCCGTAGTGACGATGAATAATTTAAATCTCAAAAATCACTAGCAAAGTCATAAAAATATTTGGATAAAATTTATGAGCGCAATTCAATTTGAAAAAAATGCCGACAATATCGTCATTTTAACTTTAGATTCTCCAAACCAATCTGCCAACACCATGAATGCAGATTTCCGTGCTGCACTGGCTGAAACAGTAGACAAACTGCAAGCTGACGAAAACATCGCAGGGATCATTTTCCGCTCGAACAAAAAAACCTTCTTCGCCGGCGGTGATTTAGATGAACTGATTCAAGCTACACCTGAGCATGCAACTGAATTCTTCAATATGATTGAAGAGATGAAAGCCAAACTTCGTTATATCGAAACCCGTGGCATTCCAGTTGTGGCCGCTTTAAATGGCACAGCGCTTGGCGGTGGCTGGGAGTTAGCTCTTGGCTGTCATTATCGTATTGCACTCAATGATGCTAAGGCAAAGTTTGGCTTGCCTGAAGTGACCTTAGGCTTACTGCCGGGCGGTGGCGGTATTGTACGCATGGTACGTTTATTGGGTTTGCAAAATGCATTTCCACTCTTAATGGAAGGCAAACAAATTGGTGTCGAAAAAGCCAAATCATTGGGGCTCATTCAAGACACTGCAGATAGCCTTGAAGACTTGATGGACAAAGCTATTACTTGGGTCAAAGCCAATCCAAAATCACAACAGCCTTATGATGTAAAAGGCTATAAAATTCCGGGCGGTACGCCATCCACACCTGCTGTGGCGCAAATGCTCGCCATTGCCCCTGCTATGCTGCGTGACAAAACCAAGGGCTGTTACCCTGCGCCTGAAGCCATTATGTCGGCTGCTGTTGAAGGCGCTCAGGTGGATGTCGATACGGCGCTCACCATTGAATCACGTTACTTTACTTACCTTGCAACCGGCCAAATTTCTAAAAATATGATCGGCACCTTCTGGCATGGTCTCAACGCCATCAAGTCAGGTGCAAGCCGTCCAAAAGACGTCGTGAAATGGCAAGCCACCAAAGTCGGCATTTTAGGCGCAGGCATGATGGGTGCAGGCATTGCTTATGCCACAGCATCAAAAGGCATTGCTGTTGTACTCAAGGATGTTTCTGTAGAAGCTGCTGAAAAAGGCAAAGCCTATAGCCAAAAACTGCTGGATAAAAAAGTATCTCAAGGTCGTTTAAGTGCAGAAAAACGTGATCAAGTTTTAGGACTGATTCATGCCACTGCAGATGCTGCAGATCTACAAGGCTGCGACTTAATCATTGAAGCGGTATTTGAAAATGTCGAACTGAAAGCCAAAGTGACGCAAGAAGCCGAAGCCTACCTGGCAGATAGCGGCATTTTTGCATCAAATACCTCTACTTTGCCAATTTCAGGCTTGGCACAGGCATCCCAAGATCAAGCTAAATTTATCGGGCTGCATTTCTTTAGTCCTGTCGACAAAATGCAATTGGTCGAAATTATTAAAGGTAAAAACACTTCGGCTGAAACCTTAGCCAAAGCCTATGACTATGTACAGCAAATTGGCAAAACACCAATTGTAGTCAATGACAGTCGCGGCTTCTTTACCAGCCGTGTCTTTCGCACCTTTGTACAAGAAGGTTTGCGTCTGCTGTCTGAAGGCGTACACCCTGCCCGCATTGAAATGGCTGCACTAAAAGCAGGTATGCCTGTAGGCCCATTGGCCATTCAAGATGAAGTGTCTTTAACGTTATCTGAGCATGTTGCTGCTGAGACCCGTAAAGCCCTACAAGCTGAAGGCAAAGACTTGCCTCGCTCAGGTGCGGATGACGTTATTCAAACGATGATTCATGAGTTCGGACGTAAAGGTAAAGCAGCTGGTGCAGGTTTTTATGAATATCCTGAAGGCGGTAAAAAGCATCTCTGGGATGGATTAAGCAAATGGCAAAAGGATAGCAATATTTCTGAACAGGAAATGATTGACCGCTTCCTGTTTGTACAATCCCTCGATACGCTACGCTGCCTAGAAGAAGGCGTGCTTGAGTCAACAGTGGATGGCAATGTCGGGTCAATTTTCGGTATTGGCTTTGCCCCTTGGACAGGTGGCGCTTTGCAATTCCTAAACCAATATGGTTTGGAAAAAGCGCTATTACGTGCCAATACACTAGAAGCAAAATACGGCGAACGCTTTAAAGCGCCACAATTGCTGAAGGATAAAGTAGCAAAGGGTGAATTGATCTAAGCCATCCGTTTCATATTTAAAAAAGGAGCCAAGTGCTCCTTTTTTATTTTATATAGCCACACTAAAGCATTTTAAAGGCCGAATAAATTGCACTTCAGAGGAAAAATCTGATCTAGTGAGAACGATAGATCATAGATGCAGCATATTAAAAGAAAACAAATGCATAAAAAGGTCTAAATCTACTGCTTCAACAGCTCGCTCATTTTGGATAAATAAAAACCTTAAAATAATCATGACTTTCCTAGATAATCATCCCTAATTCAGCCATTCCATGTTATAAGATAACATCTCGTTGATTATTTGATTATTGGAATCCAATCATGACCGATTCTACATCTCCTGAAAAATCACCTTGGGGTTGGAAAGCACTCATTATTTCCTGTATTTTGGGTGCCTTGTTCATGGGCTTTTTCTGGCTTGCTGTCAGCAATGAACCAGATTACATGCCAAGCCAGCAAAAGAAAGACAATACCCAGCAGCATGCTTTTAAAAATGCGCCTGCGATGTCTCAGGAACAAATGGCTGAAGCACAGCAGCAAAAACAAGCACGTGAAGCTGCGCGCAATCAAACTGCTGAAGATATGAATATGAGCGAAAGTGAGCATGCAAATATGAACGGCATGTCGCATGGAGCATCTTCAGAAACCGCTCACGGCCATTGATCTCCTGTATTTAAAAAAGCGCTGATATCAGCGCTTTTTTTATTTCTTAGATTCTCAAATGAAGTGCAACAGAGATTAATGTATTGGAAGAAAGCAAGATGAGTTAGCATTATGCTTCCGACCGACCAAAGTCAAAGTTGCATCATGAACTATACTCATCTTTTCGGCTGCTTTTTTTTAAACTCAATTCAATAAATAATTATTGAATCTTATTTAGCTACAACAGTACGGCTACCAGAAATCGTAGCGAATACGCGACGGTTCATAGCACGGCCTTCTTTAGTTTTGTTGTCAGCAATCGGTTGATCCCAAGCGAAACCTTGAGTAGACAAGCGAGCTGCATCTACGTTGTATTCGTTAACAAGTGCTGTTTTAACAGAGTTAGCACGAGCTAAAGAAAGACGTTCGTTAAGTGCACGTGGACCAGTGTTGTCTGTGTGACCTTCGATGCGAGCAGTAGCGTTTGGATACTCAGAAAGTTTCTCAGCTACTTTAGCGATTTCTGGTTTGTATTGATCTTTGATGTTTGATTTGTTTGTATCAAAGAATACACGAAGTTCCATGTTAAGGTCTTCAGTCAACTCTTGTGGAGCTGGTTGAACTGGAGCTACAGGAGCTACAGGAGCAACTTCAACTACAGGAGCAGCTGGTTTCAAGTGACCACCAAGAACTACGTTAAGACCAGCTAAAGCTGTGTAGTTCCAGAAATCTTCGTCGATGTTGTAAGTCGCACGAGCTTCTGTACGAAGAGATAGAACGTCGTTCAAGCGCCAGAAAGCACCAACACCTGCGTTACCCAAAGTACCTTCGTCTTTAAGACCAGCACCAGTGTATTTGTAGTGACCAGCACCTAATAATACGTATGGCTTAACTTTGCTATCGTAGTCTTTAGTGATCAAATCAGAAGTAGCATAGAAGTTACCGTTGATTTGAGTTTGCTTGTATTCTGCACCAGCAGCAACACCAGCACCTTCAACGTCGCCTTTAACTTGGTTGTATTCAGCTTCGAAACCTAACCATGGAGTCAATTCAACACCAAGCGCTGCACCAACGAACAAATCGTCTTGAAGTTCAGGACCAGAAGTTAAATGATCTTTACCGTTGTTGTGCTGAGTGTCTTGGAATGTGTAACCAAGCATTAATGGAGTAACAGTTACGCCTGCGTTTGCAGCTGCTAAAGGAGCAGCTACGAGCATTGCTAAAGCAATACGACTCATTTTCATGGATTTATCCTCCAGAGATAACAATTGTTGTTCAAGCCTAAAAATACCGGCATCCTGAGATAGGCTTTCTAATACCCCAGTTTTATTTTTTAAGCTATTCACGCCGAATCATACAAACACTTCAATGGTTTTCCAAGTGCTTGATTAGTCTAATCAAGTAAATTATTGACAAAATTACTTACAATTTCCGTTGTAATTCGGTAATTTTTTACTCAATTTATTCTTGTGAATCGCTTATTTTTCACTTGCTAAATATTTTAGCAGTTTTATTAAAACTTGAGTAATAAAAAATTTTGCTCAACTCAAAAATGTGTCGAAGCACATTATTAATAACATGAATTAATAAAAATAAATACCAAATACAAGGTTCAATCCAATGTTTTTTATAGTAAAAAATGGTTTCACACTATTAGAACTCATCGTGTGCGTGGCAATTATTTGTATCATTTCAAGCTATGCATTACCTGCTTTTCATCGGTATCAGGCGAAGCAAGAAATGCAACTTACAGCAAAAAAAATACAAACCTTTAGTCGTCAAGCTAAAAATTTAGCCACCATTCAAAATTCCAATATTGTGATCTGTCCGAGTGAAAATTTCACTCAATGTCAGCCAAGCAAATGGAGCGCTGGCTTTGTAATGTTTGTCGACAACAATAAAAATCGACAAATTGATAGTACCGAAAGCATTCTGCATCAGGAAAAACTCAACCTTAAATACAGCACTCTCGATTGGCGTGGCACGCTCAGCATTCCGAGCCTAACCTTTCAGGCCACAACAGGAATGCCTATTGGTTCTAACGGAAGTTTTTTTCATTGTTCACTGATCGATTTGCCTCATCAAAAAATCATCATGAGTAAAATGGGCCATGTACGGCTAGAAAATATCAACAGTTGTTAGAACTGGTGGGTCTAAAGTTCTGGCACAAAGGTCATTTTCTCCACGGCTTTTTTTTATATACTGCTGTGGGTTTAACTATTTTAATAAAACAGATTCGGAGAAAATCACAATGACTGACATCGTAATTGTTAATGGTGCACGTACCGCAATGGGTGGCTTTCAAGGAAGCTTAGCAAGTGTAACAGCACCCATTTTAGGTGCAGCTTCAATTAAAGAAGCAATTGCTCGCTCAGGCTTACAAGCAACGGACATCGAAGAAGTCATTATGGGCTGTGTGCTTCCTGCTGGCTTAAAACAAGGCCCTGCGCGTCAAGCGATGCGTTTAGCAGGTTTGCCTGATTCAACAGGCGCAGTCACCATTAATAAATTGTGTGGTTCTGGCATGAAAGCTGTGATGCAAGCAGCAGACATGATTAAAGCTGGTTCTGCACAGTTTGTAGTTGCTGGTGGTATGGAATCCATGACCAATGCACCTTATGTATTGCCTAAAGCTCGTGCTGGCTTCCGTATGGGTCATGGCGAAATCAAAGATCACATGTTCCTTGATGGTCTTGAAGATGCTGAGACTGGTCGTTTAATGGGTTCATTTGCACAAGACATGGCCAACAGCAAAGGCTATACACGTGAACAGATGGATAACTTTGCCATTCGTTCTTTAAAGCGTGCGCAAACAGCGATTACTGAAGGCTATTTTGCAGATGAAATTGTGCCTGTAACTGTGAGTACGCGTAAAGGCGATGTAGTTATTGATAAAGATGAACAACCATTCAATGCCAATATCGACAAAATTCCAACATTACGCCCTGCTTTTGCTAAAGATGGCACCATTACTGCTGCCAATGCGAGCTCTATCTCTGACGGTGCTTCAGCATTAGTTTTAACCTCTGCAGAACAAGCTGTGGCAAAGGGCTTAAACCCTTTAGCTAAAATTGTTGCGTATGCTTCAAATTCACAGCATCCATCTGAATTTACCATTGCTCCTGTGGGCGCGATTCAAAAGGTATTAAATGCTACAGGTTGGGACGCTCAAGACGTTGACCTTTGGGAAATTAATGAAGCCTTTGCTATGGTGACGATGTGCCCAATGGATGAGTTCAAACTGGATGCAGAAAAAGTGAATATTAATGGTGGTGCATGTGCACTTGGCCACCCTGTGGGTTCTACAGGCTCACGCATTATTTTAACTTTAATACATGCCCTTAAGCGTACTGGCGGTAAACGCGGTATTGCTGCGCTGTGTATTGGTGGCGGTGAAGCAACTGCTGTCGCGATTGAAGTACTTTAAGACTTTAAGGCACTCCTTTTAAAAGAATTTAGGTAGATGAATAACATCGCTTTAGTTCCTTATTAATGGATAACTTAAAGTCCTATATCAATCTTCACTCACAAAAAATCTGTATAAAATCCTCCGTCATGGGGGATTTTTTAATCCGATCTTCAAATCAAAATTTCTTATCGTCATTTTAATAAAGCTTGCATGCTAGCAATTACAATTTTGAACACAGCAATCACATTGGCTTAAGAATTTAAGCTTAATCTTAAGTGACCACAACAAAAAAAAACGCGGTGCTCACATGCAACTCAATCATTATTTAAACTTTAAAGGTAATACTGAAGCGGCATTTAATTTTTATAAGTCTGTCTTTGGTGGCGAGTTTTTATTTGTTATGCGTTATAGCGATGCGCCCACACAAGAAGGTCAATCCCCTTTATCTGAGGCAGACCGTCAAAAAATTATGCATATTTCTCTTCCGATTAATGAACATACCGTTTTAATGGCCTCAGATATTAGCGAACAATTTTGTGCTCAAACCAATAAAGCATTTACCGTAGGCACCAATCATTATATTTCGATTAATCTAGATGCCAGTGAACAAGATGAGGCAAAACGACTGTTTGATGCACTTGCCGTCAATGGCACAGTTGAAATGGCTTTGAGTCCAACATTCTGGGGGGCTTTATATGGTGCACTCACCGATCAATTTGGTATTCAATGGATGATCAATTGCCAATTAGAAACTGCGTAATTGAGGTCAGCATCTCAGCTCATTCGACACAAAAAAGCGACCCAATGAAAGGTCGCTTTTTTTTATACGGTGACCATGTCATTTTATGCAGATTGATCTAACCGAAAAGATGTCATTGTCAGTGATCTACCCACTGCTTTGGCATTAAATAAACTCAACTCGTCTTTGTCTTCTTGTAAAGCCAGTGCATAGATCATTGGATAATAATGATCAGGTGTTGGAATGGCGAGTTTAAAAGCCGTGCCTTGTTTATCCCAATCAATGAGTGCTTGGTGATTACGCGCTAACAAAAAACTCTGCATTTTCTGGTCTGCTTCGAGCGCCCAATCAAAACCATATTCATGGTTGATTTTATCAAAGGCAACTCGACCCAAGTTATGAACCAAATTACCACTCGCAACAATCAACACCCCTTTACGGCGCAGCCCCGCAAGCTGTTTTGCCAAATCATAATGATATTGTGCACCTTGGCTATAATCGATGCTCAACTGCACCACAGGAATATTGGCGTCAGGAAAAACGTGACATAACACTGCCCAAGTGCCGTGATCTAGGCCCCACTCATGGTCATGATGAATATCAATGCTTTGGATTGCATCGACAGTTGCATCGACCAAAGCTTGATTACCTGACGCAGGATATTGCATATCAAATAAAGCTTGTGGAAAGCCACCAAAATCATGAATGGTACGTGGCATTTGCATCGCAGTGACCGCTGTACCACCTTGAGTCAACCAATGCGCTGAAATACATAATATGGCCGTTGGTGGGGTTTCTAAAGTCGCCCCCACTCTATTCCATTCACGCGTGAATTCATTGTCTTGAATGGCATTCATGGGGGAACCATGCCCTAGAAACAAAACAGGCATAGGTGCAGTGTGTGGAAGTGTTGCATTCCAATTTTTGAGAAGAGATAAATCGCCTGTTTGCATGTGCATGATATTCACCTATGTGATGGATATTTTTATTATGCAAAGTTCATACATGTCCCGATAGTCTGTTTACGTCACTACAACATTGCAAAAATGGAACGCTGGGGCTAAATAAGGCAAATTGATCATATAGCGAAGTGCTGAGATTCACCCTTCCATTAGCAACATTTCTATTTGCATTTAATTTGGCAAAAAAAAGCTGAACCTCAGTCCAGCTTTTTCAGTTACTTAATTGAATTAAGCACCTGTTTGATAATGTGCTTGCGGTACAGCCGTTGAAGCTTGGTAAGGATGAGTAAAGTCACCCAAACCAGCAGCAGCTTCATGAATATCTTTGCCTTCTTTGATCACAAAAGTGTCAAAGCCTGCACGCTTCATGTAATTTAATACATCTTTAAATACATCACCTGTGGCACGAAGTTCACCTTGGTAGCCTTGGCGACGTAACAATGCAGCAAATGAATAACCACGACCATCATTAAAGCCTGCAAAATCAATAAAAATTGCATCAAGTTGATCTAGCGGAAATTCATTAGTTTCAGGAGAAGCATCCACTGTTAAGAACAATGCTTTTTTGCCCGTTACATTTGCAATCTGATCTAACTGCTCAACAGTCAATAGCACATCACCTTGTGGTAATACGCCATCTTCTGCAATGATTTCATAGCTGTTGTCTGCAATTGTGCCATCTTTAGAGAGCACTTGTAGTGCGGTATTAAGCATAAGCACGCTCCTTAAATGGTTGAATGCCAACACGGCGATAGGTATCAATAAAGTCTTCACCTTCCGTACGAAGATCAAGATAGGTATTTAAAATTTCTTCGACAACATCAGGTACGCGATCCGCTGCAAATGATGGCCCTAAGATGTCACCAATCGATGCATCATGATCAGCATTACCGCCAAGCGTGATTTGGTAGAATTCAGCGCCTTTTTTGTCTACACCTAAAATACCAATATTACCCACGTGGTGATGACCACATGCATTCATACAACCTGAAATATTCAGATCAAGCTTGCCAAGGTTATAAATCGTATCTAGATCATCAAAACGACGTGAAATTGCTTCAGAAATTGGAATTGATTTCGCATTGGCCAATGAACAGAAGTCACCGCCTGGGCAGCAAATAATGTCAGTAATAAAACCAATATGTGCACGCGCTAAATCTTTTGCATCTAGCACTTGCCAAAGTTCAAACAAATCTTTTTGTGGAACGTCTACCAACGCAATATTTTGTTCATGCGTTGTACGTAACTCACCAAATGTGTACTTGTCTGCAAGATCTGCAATCAAGTTCATTTCTTCAGTGGTCACATCACCTGGTGCAATACCTGCACGTTTAAGTGAAATCGTTACGATGCGGTAACCTTTTACTTTATGTGCATTGGTGTTGATGTTGAACCATTGTTTGAATTTTGGATATTCAGCAAATTTTGCAGTGAAATCTTCATCTGCATAATCTTGGTAATTAAATGGCGTAAAGTTCGCATCCATTTTTGCCAAAGTGGCAGCATCAATTTTTAATGTTTTGATGGTATGTGCAAATTCAGCTTCAACTTTTTCTGCAAATACTTCTGGCGTTAATGCTTTTACCAAAATTTTGATACGTGCTTTGTACTTGTTATCACGGCGACCGTGTAAGTTGTAAACACGTAGTACAGCTTCTAAGTACGCAATTAAATCTTCACGAGGTAAGAAGTCACGAATAAAGCTACCAATAATTGGGGTACGACCTAAACCACCGCCCACTTTAATTTTATAGCCCATCTCGCCTGCTTCATTACGCACGATGTAAACACCGATGTCATGAAAAGCTGTTGCAGCACGGTCAATTTCTTCAAGTGCAGATACTGCAATTTTGAACTTACGTGGTAAGAAAGCAAATTCTGGGTGGAAGGTTGACCATTGACGAATCAATTCACACGTTGCACGTGGATCTTCGATTTCGCCTGCAACCACACCTGCATATTGGTCTGTTGTCGTGTTACGAATACAGTTACCAGAGGTTTGAATGGCATGCATTTGTACTGATGCCAACTCTTCTAACATATCTGGCACATTTTCAAGCGCTGGCCAGTTAAATTGGAAGTTTTGACGTGTTGAAACGTGTGCATAACCACGGTCATACGCTGTTGCAAGTGAAGCAATTTTACGCAGTTGCTTCGAGTTCATTAAACCATAAGGCACAGCAACACGGAGCATGGGTGCATAGCGCTGCACATATAAACCATTTTGCAGACGAAGCGGACGATATTCGTCTTCTGTCAATTTACCTGCTAAATAACGTTCCGTTTGATCACGGAACTGTGCAACACGTTCATTAATCAGTTGCTGATCAAAATCAGTATATAAATACATGGCGTACAGCTAGTAGTTTCTATTATAACGATGCACAGAATAACGAGATTTGATCTATCAAGAAAATGCGTTTTTTACATATTTAATAGCGATTTTATTGATAAGACTATCTCAATATCATTGATATAGGTACTTTCAGGCCATTTGTAATTGCTTTTTTTAATATTGATTATTTTATTTAATCTTTAGCATTTTTTATCATAAAGAAAAGCCCACGATGTAGGCTTTTACTTTAAGAGGATGTTAATTGCAATCAACCACAGCATGCATTCATCTATGATCATTCACTAATCGTCAGCTGTAGACTTAAACCAAGTGCCAGCACCAAGCGCTTGTCCAATATATTGATAACTGGCCTGAGAACGTGAAAATTTAATTGGACAGGCCAACTGTGGCTCGGTTTCTACGGCCTCAGCATTTAAGGGAACATTGACTACCCAATTCCGCGCAGCTGCCAAAGGTGAATTTAAAGCCTCTTGCAAGGATAATACGGGTTCTACACATACATCCAAGTTTTGAAACAATGCTTGCCATACTGCAAATGGCTCAGATGCAAATTTGTCTCGTAGCGCTTGTTTCACTTCTGCTCGGTCAGCCTGATCAAATGATGCTCCCTTCTGTAAAAGAAGGGGTAAGTCCAGTGCCTGCCCTAAAGCGAGCATAAATTGGGGCTCTAAACTACCCACTGCAAAATAGCGCCCGTCTTGCGTTGGGTAATAGTCATAAAATGTTGCGCCATTCAAATGCGTTTGCTCGGCTTCGGCATGCTCACCACCAGCCAAACTACTGGCTGCCGCCATATTGTTTAATGCCACAGCACAATCAGTCATAGAAATATCAATATACTGTCCTATACCGCTTTGATAGCGCTCAATGACTGCAGCCAATATTCCCATAACAGCATGCATAGAACCGCCTGCAACATCGGCAACTTGTATGCCGAGTGGCGGTGGCCCACTCTGCTGACGGCCACTGTATCCCGCGATTCCAGACAAGGCTAAATAATTAATATCATGACCAGCTTTATCTTTATAAAGTCCGGTTTGCCCATAGCCTGTAATTGAGCAGTAAATCAATTTAGGATTAATCTGTGCCAAAGTTGCATAGTCCAAACCTAAGCGTTGCATAACGCCTGGGCGGAATTGCTCAACCACAATATCGACCTCTAATATTTTTTGATACAGCAATGCAATACTGTTTGGGTCTTTTAAATCGAGTGCGATCGATTGCTTGTTTCTGTTTAAATAACTATGTGCTACAGCCTGCCCATTTGCATAAGGTGGCATCAAACGAACCAAGTCTAGACGCGTAGGTGATTCAATATGCACAACCTCTGCGCCCAGATCGGCCAAATACAAAGTGGCGAATGGACCAGGTAGAAGTGTGGAAAAATCAAGAACTTTCAAGCCTTTTAGTGGTGCTGACATTGGAGTTTTTACTCTATTTATGTTGATTTTTTATGCATATTAGAAATATAAATGATACAAAACAATGTCATGTTCAGCCATTTACCTTGATAGTTTCGGCAATTTACCATGTAAAAATGGTATTTTCGCTGTTGTAAATTGCCATATTTAATTTTTTAAGTGTCAGTTAGGTCAAAATTTGTGAACATTAAAGAGCCTGAAGGAATCAACATGAGCCGCGATACGATCAGTATCCATTTCGTCAATGCTGCTTTGTCTGGTGTAAAACGCTTAGGCATGGATGTCGAAACTTTATTGTCTCACGTCGGAATTGAAGCCGAACTACTGCGCCAACCCAAAGCGCGTATTTCTCCAGAACAGTACACGCGTTTTATCAAAATGTTGTGGATGGTGACGCAAGACGAACACGTCGGTTTTGATATTCAGCCACGTCGTTTAGGCACTTTTGCCATTATGTGTCAGCTGATTATTCATGCCAAAACTTTGGGTGATGCATTAGAGCTGTCCTCTCAGTTTTATAAATTGTTTGGCGATGAATGGTCTGTAACCTTAGAACGCGATAAGCACGAAGCGCGTTTGGTACCACTCATCCCAAAATCTATGGACCCTGATCATTTTATTACTGAAAGTATGCTCATGATTTGGCATGGATTGGCATCTTGGTTGATTGAGCGCCGCCTGCCTTTAGAGCGTGTACATTTCGGCTATAGCCGCCCAGAACATGCGGATGAATATGATGCGCTTTTCTTTGCGCCTGTAATGCAATTTGATGCGCCACGTACTGAAATCACCTTTGCTGCGGATTATTTAGATCTTCCAATTCGTCAAAACGAAGAATCATTAGAAGAATTCTTAAAAGCTGCCCCTGCACAACTGCTGGTGAAATTTAAAAATACCAACTCACTCACTTCACGTATTCGTGAAGTGCTGAAGAGCCAAATTGGCGAAGAAATGCCAACATTGAACGATGTTGCCTCAATGTTATATCTTTCACCTCAAACATTGCGTCGCCGTCTAGCAGCCGAAGGTAAAAGCTATCAAGGTGTAAAAGATGCACTGCGCCGTGATGCCGCGATTCACCTATTGCTAAACCCTGCTTTAACTTTAGAAGATGTTGCACAGCAAGTTGGCTTTAGTGAAACCAGTACTTTCCACCGTGCATTTAAGAAATGGACAGGTGTAACACCAGGTCTTTACCGTCAACTGCATGGTTATCACTAAGTTGAAATGAGACTTTTTGACTAATTTACTGTCTTATACTTCTCTGTGATTCATTTAGCCCAAGCACTCTGCTTGGGCTTTTGCATTGTATTAAAACAAACTCAACGATACTTTAAGCTAGGACTGAAATAAAAGTGCCTCTATGCCAAGAGGATAAATCGGTAAGTTCAATTGAGTAAGTTGTGCCTGCGTGTACCACGTCGCTTGATACTCATAGCCATTCGACTCTATACCTTTAATCATTGCCTGAGCATACATACGCTGATCTATAAATACGGCAGAATATACAAACACAATTTCATGACCTGCTTTTCCATCAAACGTAAAAATATTTTCGAGTACATCGAGATATTTCAGCTGGGTAATTTCTTGCTGAATTTCTTCCTGCACTTCTCTGCGGATGCTATCAGCAGCGCGTTCTCCGAACTCAATTCCGCCGCCGATGGGCATTAAATAATGCTCGTTCTTAGTTGGATCATAGGCTTGAGCTAAAAGAACCTGCTCTTGATGTCTAAATAAACAAATCACTTTTGCACGTATGTGGCTCATTGATCACTCCTACAGAAGGCGCAATATCTTAATACAGACAAATCAAAAATTTAAAATTAATTCAGGCGCACATTTGCATACTTGTTTTAGCTACAAGAGACAAAATCAAACTGGCAAAAAATCACATCTGACCTGACCCGTTCTTGTCATTGCACTCGTCCAAATTATCCGTACACTCAAAAAACCAATAAAAATTTATACATCAAAGGGACAGGATTATGAGCGAGGCTTACATCATTGATGCCATTCGCACACCGCGCGGAAAAGGTAAAAAAGATGGTTCACTGCATGCCGTTAAACCGATTAGCCTGCTGACCGGTTTATTAAACGAATTACAAAACCGCCATCAGTTTGACACTGCTGCAGTTGACGACATTGTATTGGGCTGTGTGACCCCAATTGGTGACCAAGGCGCAGACATTGCCAAAACCGCAGCCATTGCAGCAGGTTGGGATAATGATGTGGCAGGCGTTCAAATCAACCGTTTTTGTGCCTCAGGTTTAGAAGCAGTCAATATGGCTGCGCAAAAGGTGCGTTCTGGCTGGGAAGACCTTGTGGTAGCTGGTGGTGTAGAGTCGATGTCTCGTGTGCCGATGGGCAGTGACGGCGGTCCTTGGGCGCTCGACCCTGAAACCAATATGGCTTGTGATTTTATTCCGCAAGGCATTGGAGCCGATTTAATTGCCACCATTGACGGCTATAGCCGTGCAGATGTGGATGCCTTTGCGGCCAACTCTCAGCAAAAAGCAGCGGCAGCACAAGCCAAGGGTTATTTTGACAAGTCTGTCGTTCCGGTTAAAGACAAAGCAGGCGTCACTGTTTTAGCTAAAGATGAATTTATTAAACCAACGACCACAGCAGAAGGCTTAGGCAAGCTCAACCCAAGTTTTGCCATGATGGGTCAAATGGGCTTTGATGGCATCGCATTGCAAAAGTACCCTGAAGTGGGTGCGGTCAACCATGTACACCATGCAGGAAACTCATCGGGCATTGTCGATGGTGCTGCCGTGGTATTGCTTGCCTCTGAAAAAGCGGTCAAAGAACAAGGCCTAAAACCACGTGCCAAAGTGCTTACAACTGCATTAGTGGGCGCAGACCCGACCATTATGCTGACTGGCCCTGCACCTGCTGCACGTAAAGCCTTAGCCAAAGCAGGCCTAACCATTGATGATATTGACCTGTTTGAAGTGAATGAAGCTTTTGCTGCAGTGGTGATGCGTTTTATTACCGAGCTCAACGTTGACCCTGCCAAAGTCAATGTGAATGGCGGCGCGATTGCATTAGGACATCCGCTAGGTGCAACAGGTGCCATGATTTTAGGAACCCTGATGGATGAACTAGAACGCCAAGGTAAAAAGCGCGGTTTAGCGACCTTGTGTGTCGGCGGCGGTATGGGCATCGCAACGATTATTGAGCTAGTTTAATTAACCGAACCGTACACAGCATTTGATACTTGGTATGTGTCATCCACAACCTGACCAAAAATTGAAAATAATGTTTCTGCGAACTTTTAGAAAAAAGACATTAGTTGACAGGTTTTGTGGATGCCAAATGGTTTTCTTGCGGAGCATCGCTCCTCATTTTGCCGAATGAGAAATGTATTTCGCAAGGTAGGTCGAACCTGAATGAAGCTAAAGCACCGCTTTAGCTGAAATGAAATAACAGTAATGAATAAATTTGGAAAGACTCCGTAGTGACGATGAATAATTTAAATCTCAAAAATCACTAGCAAAGTCATAAAAATATTTGGATAAAATTTATGAGCGCAATTCAATTTGAAAAAAATGCCGACAATATCGTCATTTTAACTTTAGATTCTCCAAACCAATCTGCCAACACCATGAATGCAGATTTCCGTGCTGCACTGGCTGAAACAGTAGACAAACTGCAAGCTGACGAAAACATCGCAGGGATCATTTTCCGCTCGAACAAAAAAACCTTCTTCGCCGGCGGTGATTTAGATGAACTGATTCAAGCTACACCTGAGCATGCAACTGAATTCTTCAATATGATTGAAGAGATGAAAGCCAAACTTCGTTATATCGAAACCCGTGGCATTCCAGTTGTGGCCGCTTTAAATGGCACAGCGCTTGGCGGTGGCTGGGAGTTAGCTCTTGGCTGTCATTATCGTATTGCACTCAATGATGCTAAGGCAAAGTTTGGCTTGCCTGAAGTGACCTTAGGCTTACTGCCGGGCGGTGGCGGTATTGTACGCATGGTACGTTTATTGGGTTTGCAAAATGCATTTCCACTCTTAATGGAAGGCAAACAAATTGGTGTCGAAAAAGCCAAATCATTGGGGCTCATTCAAGACACTGCAGATAGCCTTGAAGACTTGATGGACAAAGCTATTACTTGGGTCAAAGCCAATCCAAAATCACAACAGCCTTATGATGTAAAAGGCTATAAAATTCCGGGCGGTACGCCATCCACACCTGCTGTGGCGCAAATGCTCGCCATTGCCCCTGCTATGCTGCGTGACAAAACCAAGGGCTGTTACCCTGCGCCTGAAGCCATTATGTCGGCTGCTGTTGAAGGCGCTCAGGTGGATGTCGATACGGCGCTCACCATTGAATCACGTTACTTTACTTACCTTGCAACCGGCCAAATTTCTAAAAATATGATCGGCACCTTCTGGCATGGTCTCAACGCCATCAAGTCAGGTGCAAGCCGTCCAAAAGACGTCGTGAAATGGCAAGCCACCAAAGTCGGCATTTTAGGCGCAGGCATGATGGGTGCAGGCATTGCTTATGCCACAGCATCAAAAGGCATTGCTGTTGTACTCAAGGATGTTTCTGTAGAAGCTGCTGAAAAAGGCAAAGCCTATAGCCAAAAACTGCTGGATAAAAAAGTATCTCAAGGTCGTTTAAGTGCAGAAAAACGTGATCAAGTTTTAGGACTGATTCATGCCACTGCAGATGCTGCAGATCTACAAGGCTGCGACTTAATCATTGAAGCGGTATTTGAAAATGTCGAACTGAAAGCCAAAGTGACGCAAGAAGCCGAAGCCTACCTGGCAGATAGCGGCATTTTTGCATCAAATACCTCTACTTTGCCAATTTCAGGCTTGGCACAGGCATCCCAAGATCAAGCTAAATTTATCGGGCTGCATTTCTTTAGTCCTGTCGACAAAATGCAATTGGTCGAAATTATTAAAGGTAAAAACACTTCGGCTGAAACCTTAGCCAAAGCCTATGACTATGTACAGCAAATTGGCAAAACACCAATTGTAGTCAATGACAGTCGCGGCTTCTTTACCAGCCGTGTCTTTCGCACCTTTGTACAAGAAGGTTTGCGTCTGCTGTCTGAAGGCGTACACCCTGCCCGCATTGAAATGGCTGCACTAAAAGCAGGTATGCCTGTAGGCCCATTGGCCATTCAAGATGAAGTGTCTTTAACGTTATCTGAGCATGTTGCTGCTGAGACCCGTAAAGCCCTACAAGCTGAAGGCAAAGACTTGCCTCGCTCAGGTGCGGATGACGTTATTCAAACGATGATTCATGAGTTCGGACGTAAAGGTAAAGCAGCTGGTGCAGGTTTTTATGAATATCCTGAAGGCGGTAAAAAGCATCTCTGGGATGGATTAAGCAAATGGCAAAAGGATAGCAATATTTCTGAACAGGAAATGATTGACCGCTTCCTGTTTGTACAATCCCTCGATACGCTACGCTGCCTAGAAGAAGGCGTGCTTGAGTCAACAGTGGATGGCAATGTCGGGTCAATTTTCGGTATTGGCTTTGCCCCTTGGACAGGTGGCGCTTTGCAATTCCTAAACCAATATGGTTTGGAAAAAGCGCTATTACGTGCCAATACACTAGAAGCAAAATACGGCGAACGCTTTAAAGCGCCACAATTGCTGAAGGATAAAGTAGCAAAGGGTGAATTGATCTAAGCCATCCGTTTCATATTTAAAAAAGGAGCCAAGTGCTCCTTTTTTATTTTATATAGCCACACTAAAGCATTTTAAAGGCCGAATAAATTGCACTTCAGAGGAAAAATCTGATCTAGTGAGAACGATAGATCATAGATGCAGCATATTAAAAGAAAACAAATGCATAAAAAGGTCTAAATCTACTGCTTCAACAGCTCGCTCATTTTGGATAAATAAAAACCTTAAAATAATCATGACTTTCCTAGATAATCATCCCTAATTCAGCCATTCCATGTTATAAGATAACATCTCGTTGATTATTTGATTATTGGAATCCAATCATGACCGATTCTACATCTCCTGAAAAATCACCTTGGGGTTGGAAAGCACTCATTATTTCCTGTATTTTGGGTGCCTTGTTCATGGGCTTTTTCTGGCTTGCTGTCAGCAATGAACCAGATTACATGCCAAGCCAGCAAAAGAAAGACAATACCCAGCAGCATGCTTTTAAAAATGCGCCTGCGATGTCTCAGGAACAAATGGCTGAAGCACAGCAGCAAAAACAAGCACGTGAAGCTGCGCGCAATCAAACTGCTGAAGATATGAATATGAGCGAAAGTGAGCATGCAAATATGAACGGCATGTCGCATGGAGCATCTTCAGAAACCGCTCACGGCCATTGATCTCCTGTATTTAAAAAAGCGCTGATATCAGCGCTTTTTTTATTTCTTAGATTCTCAAATGAAGTGCAACAGAGATTAATGTATTGGAAGAAAGCAAGATGAGTTAGCATTATGCTTCCGACCGACCAAAGTCAAAGTTGCATCATGAACTATACTCATCTTACTCAAGA
>NZ_JACAXE010000008.1:0-152305 GCF_013391565.1 Acinetobacter sp. SwsAc6 | reverse complement strand
GGCACTTTGATTTTAACAAGTCATCATGGCGACGATGGCCAGGTTGACCACGACTGGCATGTGCCATACCTGAGACACCATCTTGATTGAGCTTCTGCAATAACCGGGTAATTTGACGGGTGGAAAGTTTTAGGATTTCAGCAGCACGGACCTGGGTAATACGATGATCTCGAACGTCTTGCAGAACTGCAAGCCGTTGAATTTCTTTGTCAGACATAGTGATCAGCATCTATATTTATATCCAGTCCATGGTGATAAAAACCATCATAAACTAGACATTTTTATTGGTGAGAATATAGACACTTTAAATGGGTTCTAACAATATTATTTCGTATAATGTATATTATGTTAAATCCGATACACCTAACAATAACTTCATAACACAGTCATGGTTCAATCTTATAGTTCTACTGCAGCGATAAATACTTCCAGCGGTGCATTTCCTGCACCTGACGCCATACCTGTGCTGGCATTAATACAGGTACAGCCATGTTCTATAGAGCGCAATACTATTCGCCATGTCTAAACTTAGATTGTGGTGCGCATGCATGCCCGTTTCAGTCTTTGGCTTGATTACATCTTTCATGGATTTTTGCAGTTTTAGATTTGTAGGTTAGATCTCAGTTTTTATTCATAGTTCATGAACTTCAATTTTTAAAGCATATTGTATTTTAAATAAGTTTTTGAAAAAAAATATATTATTAAATTAATTGTGAAGTGTATTTCAAGTGAACATAAGTTAAATCTACACTTAAGGATAACTTGATCTCATTCTTACTGAAACGAAATTCAATAACTTATGAGATTTCTATTTTATGCCAATTTTTATTAAATTACATAAAATATATTAGCTATATAGCTAATAATTGATAAATAATATAATATGTTAGCTATATGGCTACTTTTGTGGTGAAATTTCTATGGCAAGTAGAGCAGAAATTGGGAAAAAAGTTCGTATCGAACGAAAAGCCCTCGGTCATACACAGCAAGAATTATCAGAATTGACTCGAATCAACAAAACCACAATCTCAGAGATTGAGAATGGTCGATTTACAGGTTCGTATGACATATTTGAGCGTGTACTTGATGCAGTAGGTTTACAGTTTGAAGTATTTCCAAAGCAACATTCACTCCCTCACTGGGATGAAATTGAAAATATGTTTGTGGATGATAGCGAATGAGTACGCCAACAAAACTTCCTGCCAAAATCACGAATATTAAGGTATGTGCTAATCAAGCTGAATTAGGCGTATTGACATATGGTTCAGTGCACCACTATCAGCCAACACAGGAAAAACAGCATGTATCACTCACGATGACTCGTAAAGGCATGGATGGTTTTTCTTCTGGTGCACTTCACCCAATATTTGCTCAGAACTTGCCTGAGGGTTTTAATCGACGATTCATTGCTGAAAAACTTGCCAGATATGCCAAAGTTAATGACATGTATTTATTGGCACTGCAAGGTAGTCAAGGAATTGGAATGCTCTCTTATAAAAGTGAGCTAGATTTACCCGAAACAGATTCTTTGAGTTTGAGTGAAATCCTATCTTACCAAAGTCATGAACCCCTTTTTCCACAGCTATTGGAAAAATATTATCTCAGAAATTCTCTGGCTGGTATGCAACCCAAGGTGAGCATACCAAATGCAAAAACTGTTCAAACAGATAGAACAGTTCAACAAAAGGATCTAATCGTAAAGTCGTTTGATTCAGAATTTCCATTACTAACCGTTAATGAATTTGTCTGTATGCAGGCTGCACGACAGTGTGGACTTAAGCCACCACACACTTACTTGTCTGAAAATTTAGAAACATATGTTGTAGAACGGTTTGATAAATCCAGTGATGGTACAAAACTAGGCTATGAAGATTTTACGACGCTCATGAAAAAGTCAAATGACCCAGATGCAAAATACTCAGGGAGCTATGAAACACTTTTGAAAGCGACATATCTTTATACTGGTAGTGTAGCTGAAGTTGAAAAAATGTATAAGTACATTGTATTTAATTGCTTAGTAGGAAATGGTGATGCGCATCTGAAAAACTTTGCTCTACAGTATTCCCCGGATATGAAAAACATTTTTGTTTCACCGCCATTTGATATTACGCATACACTTATATACGAATCAATTGATAATAAAATGGCGCTTAAACTCGCTGGAAGCAAAGCATTTCCTGAACTATCTCATCTCTTAAAATTAGCTGAAAGCGAGCATTTTAGAATTAGAAATCCAAGAGAAATCATAGAATCTTTTAGCGAAAATATATTAGATTATCTCCAAGTATCTAATGAGGTACAGCTATTTGATGGATTGCGGACATCTATAGAACAATCAATCTCAAATATTATGAAATCAAGCTCTGATTCAAAAAATTATCGACATGACAGAAAGAAGAAATTTGAATAGTTATATTAAATATGTAATTCATACACATCTATACAAGCAATGGGTCGTTGTTCTCATACGTCCATAAATACCTTCCTATCCATGGCACTTTCTGAGAAAAGTGAATTTTGAAATTGTGGTAATTTTTTTGAGTTTTATATTCTAAGCGTTAGGTCGTCATTGCCAATTCTTCTTAAAAAGTCAGCTCAACGTTATTAATTTAATATTGTTGAGCTCAGGTCATACATCTTCTTTGAAATAAAGATAAAAAAGAAAATTTAAATTTTATATGCTCGCATTAAAACATCAACTGCCCTTTCCGTTGCCGCTTCGATCCATTCTGCAGTGATGATATTTTCTAAATCAAAAGTAAAGATCTGACTAAATTCAGCATCCACTAATGCACGAAAATGTGCCTCAACGACACGTGGTTCAGCCTTCATCAAAATACCATCATTCATCGCTTTTTGAAAAACAGCGCACATCATACGTTCACCAAGCTTTGGGCCTTTTTCATAACACAACTGCCCAAGATTTTTATTCGATGCATTTGCTACCAGCATACGGCGTGTAGCAATAATATTTTTTGAATATGATACTGTAATCATTTGTTTTGCCATTATTTTTAATGCTACTGACAGTTCGTGCTTTTCAAATAAATCAAATAGTGGTGCGCCATGCTGCTGTTCCATTTCATACATCATAACATCTAAAAATAATTCTTCTTTAGATGGGAAATAATTATAAAGTGTGGCTTTGGATACGCCAGATTCATCACGGATCATATCCATGCTAGTCGAGCTATAACCTTGTTTTTTAAAGGCAGATAAAGCAGCTTTTAAAATTTTTTGCTTGGTTATTTCACTCTTTGCTCTAGCCATTCAGCCACCCCTTAAGTAATTTCAAAGCGTAGTCTAAGTTTGACAGTGTTAAACTGTCAAACTAAACTAAACCGTCTAGTTTAGTTATTGGTGCTATTTTGAATATTTCAAGTCAGACCAAGTTTGGCTGTCTGATGATTTTATTTCCTTTGCTGCATGGATGTATTGCTTCAGGAAGCTATCAAGCGCCTGCTGCAAAAGTATCGGCTCAGTGGAATTCATCACCTGATCCAACTTCAAACAGTGTTGAGTTCACTCAATTTTGGCAATCATTTCATGAGATTGCTTTAACACAATTGATTCGTACCACCCTTGAAAATAACCAAAGTTTAGTCAAGGCTTTAGCCAATATTGACGCAGCACGTGCAAATTTAACCACACAGCGTGCCAACTTATACCTTGCATTGTCTGGCAACGGCACTGTCAGCCGTGTGAAAGATACCAGCGGTCAATCTAATCAAAACTCGATTGGCTTAGATGCCAGTTGGGAAATTGATTTATGGGGAAAATATCGAAATCAAAGTGATGCAGCAGCTGCACGTTTACAAGCGCGTACCGCAGATATGCATAATATGCAGATTTCTCTGGCTGCTGAGATGGCGGATTACTATACGCAGTATTTAGCTTGTCGTTCGATACAGCGGGTGTACACAACAGAATTAAGTTCCATTCAAAAAACTGAAAAAGCCACTGCCCTTTTAGTTAAAGCGGGTTTTACAGCCCCTATGGATCACGCCCTTATTGTGGCAAATTTAGAAAACACACGCTCGAACAGCATAAATCAAAATAAACAGTGTGAAATCTTGATTAAATCAATGACGGCCTTAGCCAGTATTGATGAATCAGAATTACGTCAAATTCTTGCCCAATCATCACTTAAATTTCCGCTACAGCATGGAAGCTTTGGTATTAGCGAAGTTCCTGCCGATGTCATGCGCAACCGTCCAGATATTGCTGCTTTAGAGCGTGAAGTATTTGCAAGCTATGCCGAAATCAAAAGCGCTGAAGCAGACCGTTATCCAAATTTGAGTTTATCTGGTGTCATTAATGCTGCGTCATCTGGCGGAGCCAGCCTAAATACATGGTCAATTGGCGCAAATCTATTACAGCCGATTTTTGATGCAGGTAAACGTAAAGCTAGTGTTGAAAGCAATATTGCTAAATACAATGCTGCTGTTGCTGATTATCAGTCAGGTGTCATTAATGCTGCCGCTGAAATTGAAAAACAGCTGGTCACGATTCAAGCCCTGAAAAAACAAGAAAAAAGCGCACAAAGCAGTTATGTGCAATACCAAAAATATTTTAATGCACTTGAAATCAGTCAAAAAGCTGGCTCAGCCAACCTATTAGATTTAGAAGCTGCACGTCGTTCAGCTCTCAATGCGCAAATCAGTGTGGTGAACATTCAGCAGCAGCATACACAGAGCTGGATCAGCTTGTATAAAGCCTTAGGTGGCACATTCACGCCAAAAAAGTCAGTACATATCGCTCAAAATGGTGAAATTCAATGAAAATCTCTAAAAAAATGGCCATTTTGATCGGTGCCGTGATCATCATTTGCTTGGTCATTGCCTTAATGTTCAATAAAAAAGAAGACAAAAAATCAGAACAGAAAGCTGAAAATGCCGATCAGCAAGCATCCATGACAGTCAATATTGTCAATTTAAGTGAACAAATTTGGCCTCAAGAGTTTTTTGTGACCGGTTTAATTGCACCATACGAAGAAATTATTATCAGTCCCGAAATTAGTGGTTACCGCCTATCAGATTTGTATTACAAAGTTGGTACTTCAGTTAAACAAGGCCAGCTTTTAGCTAAACTTTCTGATCAAAATTTGAAGAAGGAATTAGCAAAACAAAAAGCAGCTGTGACACAAGCAGAAGTGAATTTAGAAAAAGCGGCTTCAGATGTACGCCGCGCAGCGATTGTGGGTCAAAGTGGTGCCTTATCTGCACAGCAAATTGAAGAATATAAAATTAATCAAGAAGTTGCAAAAGCAAACTTAGATGCTGCTAAAGCTGAGTTAGATATGATTCAGCTTAAAATCAGTCAAACTTTTATTAAAGCACCTGCAAGCGGAATTATTTACAGCAAGCAAGGTGTGGTCGGCAATGTAGTGAGTGCTGGCACTGAACTGTATCACATGATTAAAAATGGCGTGATTGAATGGCGTGCAGAGGTAGATGCATCACAGTCGCATTTAATCAAAGCAGGAGATCTTGCAGAAGTGACACTGCCAGATCAAACCAAGTTAACTGGTACAGTTCGAACAGTCAGCCCTTCTGTATCCACTGATACGGCGCGCAGCATTGTATATGTAACTTTAAAAGGCAGTAAAACGGCCAATGTTGGCACTTTTGTCGACGGCAAAATTACTGTTGGTCAAAATAAAGCATACGTGCTACCTCAAACGGCAATTGTGATGCGTGACGGCCGTTCATATATCTATGTGGTCAATGATAAAAACATTGCCAATAGTCAAGTGGTTGAAACCGCACGCCGTAAGGATGGTTTTGTAGAAATTGTAAGCCCCTTGGCACTCAATTTAAAAATTGTTGAAACTGGCGGTGCATTTCTCACCAATGGTATGACCGTCAAAATTGCACAGAAAACGACCGCGCAAAATACGCAGCATGGAGTAAATGAATGAACATTTCCTCCCTGTCTATTAAAAACCCCATCCCAGCGATCGTCCTATTTATAATGTTGACGATTATGGGATTGTACGGGTTTATGAAGCTGGGCATTCAAGATATGCCCGACATGGATTTACCCACGATCACAGTCAGCGCAAGTTTAGAAGGTGCTGCACCTGAACAGCTTGAAACTGAAGTTGCACGTAAAATTGAAGACAAACTCACTTCACTGACCAAGCTTGATCACATCACCACAACCATTACTGACGGTTCTGTAAATATTTCCGTGAGTTTTGAACTAGAAAAAGACGTAGAAGTCGCTTTGTCTGAAGTCCGCAATGCGGTTGACGGAGCCAAAGCCGATTTGCCTGCAAGCATGAATTCGCCAACGGTGTCTAAAGTCACTGCGGCAGGCTCTAGCTTACTGACCTATAGCATTACTTCAGACAATCTAGATGAGCAAGACCTGTCTTGGTTTGTTGATAATGACGTCAGCAATGCCATTATGGCAGCCAATGGCGTTAATAGTGTTTCACGTGTTGGCGGTGTAGACCGTGAAGTACAAATTGACTTAAATCCGACGCTCATGGCGGGTTTAGGCGTAATGCCTTCAGATGTCTCTAAACAGCTTAAAGCTGTGCAGCAAGAAGCCTCTGGTGGTCAAGGACGCGTTGGCGGTGAACGTCAATCCATCCGTACTCTAGCAACAGTAAAAACAGCAGATGATATACGTGAAATTTCTATACCGCTGCAAGATGGCCGTTATGTACGTTTAGATCAAATTGCACAAATTCACGATACTACAGCTGAACGTACTACTCGTGCTTATTTGAATGGCCAACCGATTATTGGTTTTCAGGTTGAACGCTCAAAAGGCTATTCAGATGTTGAAGTCGTCAAGCATGTCCGCGAAGCAGTCGTAGCATTTCAACAAAAAAATCCAGCCGTTAAAATTGAAGAAATCAGCAACAAAGTTGATTCCATTCAAGACAACTATGATGGCTCGATAACCATGCTGTATGAAGGTGCCTTGCTTGCAATCATCGTGGTCTTTATCTTCCTTAAAAACTGGCGTACTACGTTTATTTCTGCTGTGGCTCTGCCCTTATCGATTATTCCAGCCTTTGGGGTGATGTATTATCTCGGTTATTCGCTGAATGTCATTACCCTATTGGCGCTGTCTTTAGTTGTCGGGATTTTGGTCGATGATGCGATTGTAGAAGTCGAAAACATTGAACGGCATTTAGAGCAAGGCAAAACACCGTACCAAGCAGCTATGGAAGCTGCCGATGAAATTGGTCTTGCGGTGGTTGCAACAACACTGACACTTGTCGCGATTTTCCTGCCAACCGCATTTATGGGCGGTATTCCAGGCCTCGTGTTTAAGCAATTCGGTATTACTGCTTCGGTTGCGATTTTATTTTCTTTATTGGTTGCCCGACTGCTGACACCAATGATGGCAGCATATATGCTGAAACCAAAAAATAAGAAGGATGAAACCAAAAAACAGCCAGATGGCTGGGTCATGCGACACTATAAAGCCATCGTAAAATTTACTTTAAATCATAGGAAAACCACGATACTCGGGGCATCCGCATTCTTTTTTGTGACGCTATTTATTGGTATGCAAAACAGCGTCACCTTTATGCCTGCACAGGATAAATCACAGACCACGGTTACCGTTGAGCTACCTCCAGGCTCTACATTAGATCAAACATCGAAGGCTGCTGAAGAAGCCAGTAAAATCATCCAGCAAAATCCAAATGTAAAACAAGTTTTCAGTTCTGTCGGTACAGCTTCAAGCGGTTCTGGCATGGACAGCTCTTCTACTGCTGATGTGGCCTCAGCAACATTAACAGTGGAACTGACGCCGTATGATGAGCGCGATACCCGTCAAAGTGCAGTTGAGCAAGATATTCGTGAAAAATTAAAACCTTTGGCTGGCGTTAAAACCAGTGTTGGCGGCGGTAACACCGGTGAAAAACTTGATATTACCTTAGCCAGCGATAATGCAGATTTACTGACTGAAACAGCCAACAACCTTGAAGTGCAAATGCGTGGTTTAAAAGGCATTGGTAATGTCAGTTCTAGTGCTGCCATTGAACAGCCTGAAGTCCAAATCACGCCAGATTTTGCCAAGGCTGCACAGCTAGGCGTTACATCTGAAGCACTCTCCGATGCCATTCGTTATGCAACATACGGTGGCTACTCAACAACCTTACCAAAATTGAACTTAGACCAGCGCCAAATTGCAATTCGCGTGCGTTTAGATCCATCTGTACGTAATGATTTATCATCAATTGCAGCAGTACGTGTGCAAGGAAGCAATGGTTCTGTCAGTTTAGGCAGTATCGCTGATATTCAAATTCAAGGTGGTCCTACTCAAATCAGCCGTATGGACCGTATGCGTAATGTCACGTTGTCTATTGAACTAAATGGTTTAAGTATTGGTGAAGTACAAAACCAAGTGATGCAGCTTGAAGCAATGAAAAACTTACCTCAAGGCGTGCAACAGATTCAGCAAGGTGAGCTGCAAAACATGTCGGAAATGTTTAGCAGCTTTGGTTTAGCAATGTTTATTGGCATTGTCTGCGTTTATGCTGTGCTGGTGCTTCTATTCCATGACTTTTTACAGCCGGGAACGATCTTGTCTGCTTTGCCGTTGGCTTTGGGCGGTGCATTTGTTGCACTGTATATCTGCAGCATGCCGTATTCAATGCCAGTGGTCATCGGCATCTTGATGCTGATGGGGATTGTGACGAAAAACTCTATTCTCTTGGTAGATTACACGATTATTGCCCGTAATGAACATGGTCTCAGTCGTTATGCTGCCGTAATGGATGCATGCACTAAACGTGCCCGCCCAATCATTATGACCACAATTGCAATGGCTGCCGGCATGATGCCGAATGCTTTGGGGCTTGGCGCTGAACCAAGCTTTAGACAGCCAACAGCGGTTGTTGTGATTGGCGGTTTAATTACCTCGACCGTGTTAAGCCTTGTGGTGATTCCAGTGATCTTTACTTATGTCGATGATTTACATCATTGGATTAAATCCAAGTTTAAATCTAAAGCACAAGTTTAACGATTCACTAAAAAAGGAGCTCTAGAGCTCCTTTTTTATGCATTTAAATACATCTAAATCTTAAAGTTTGGGCCATTAATATTTATAAAAATCTAACTCATCAATAAACTGCAATTTCCTATGTTCAAAAGGTTTAATTTGAAACCCTCTCATTTTTCAACTCGCTCAGGTTATAATAATGGTCTCCCAAAATATGATTGATCTAATATGAGCACCTCCAATGACCCTTTACACGGCAAAAAACTTGCTGACATCTTGGATGAATTATTGGATTACTACGGTGGTTTTGAAGGCTTAAGCCGCAAAATTGAAATTAGATGTTTTTGCATAGATCCAAGCGTTAAATCATCACTACGATTCTTACGTACTACACCTTGGGCACGTGAAAAAGTAGAAAGCTTATATTTGTATGTCTTACGCCAAAAAGCCAAACAGAAAGCATAACGATTAATACCTAAGCTCAAATAATCTTGTATAGCAGTTTGTGTTTTAAGATAAAATGAAACTGCTGAATCCTTCTAGCTATTCCTTGTACGCAGTATTTTCGCCTCAGATTTAATTCGATCCCTATTATGAGCAATACTTTTTCCCAGCATCCTCAAATTGGTGTAGTTACTACATTTTCTGAATTGATTCATCGTCATTTCGAAGGTCAAATGAATGCGCTCTGTTGGCAACGCAGCTTACAAGGCGAATTTAAAGAAATAGTCGAAAATCTCGAATTGATTGAAAATATAACCGAAATTTCTGTAGATGATCTGATGGAATTAAAGCTCTCAGTGCAAGGTCATTTAGCCAGAGAAATCATTTTAAATGACATGCAACAATTAACAGCATTTGGTGCATCACCCTCGCTGAATTTGCTCAAATGTTATGAACGAGATGATGAGTTCGATTTCATCTCAACCGATGTTTATTCTTTTCATGTCGATCGATCACCGATCGCTACCGATACCTTTTTATGTACATATTATGGTGCTTCCAGTGATATTGTGCCAAATGATCATGTCACACAGAAAATCTTAATTCCTGAAATACGAGAGCAACTCAAAGCTTTATACGATGGCCCAGAATCAAAATTTGATGATTTTTTAGCGGAATATTTTTTTGATTTACATTATCAGCTCAAAGAAAATGCTGTCCCTGTAAATCTAGGAAATGGTCATTTATGGCGTTTGGCGGTTGATCATCCTACACAGCCAGTTTTGCCTTGTGTGCACCGCGCACCTGTTGAAAATTCAGGTGAGTATCGGCTTATGCTGATTTGCTGATTTTAAATATTGATGGATCCTAAGTCCATACGATCCATTCTGTCTAATGAATGAACCGTATGGGTTAATGCAATATCGTTTTAATCTTGATTGATTAGTCTAGGTTATTTAGATCGAGCTGTATTAAGCCAGCGGTAAAGCACGGGTAATAGCACCAAGGTCAGCAAGGTGGAAGAAAGAATACCGCCAATCACGACAGTCGCTAAAGGCCTTTGTACTTCTGCACCTGTACCTGTTGCCAAAGCCATTGGTACAAAACCTAAAGAGGCAACACAGGCGGTCATGAGTACTGGGCGTAATCGAAGTACAGCACCCTGCCATACGGCTTCATGTAATGGATATTTGTCCCTCAGCTCTTTAATAAAGGTCAGCATGACTAGACCATTTAGCACAGCAACGCCTGAGAGCGCAATAAAGCCAATACCCGCTGACATCGAAAGTGGAATATCCCTAAACCAAAGAAACAGTACACCGCCCGTTAAGGCAAAGGGTACGCCAGTAAAGACCAGCAGGCTTTCTTTCACATTATGAAATACTGCCATTAATAAAATAAAGATGGTCAGTAGTGCTAAAGGAATAACAATTTGCATTCTTGCTTTGGCAGATGCAAGGTTTTCAAATTGACCGCCATATTCAATCCAATAACCGCTTGGTAATGCATATTGTTTCAGCTGAGTCTGCATATCCGCCACAAAAGAACCTAAATCACGGCCTTCAACATTGGCAGTCACTACAATACGGCGTTTACCATTCTCACGGCTGACTTGATTGATCCCATCTACATTAGACACTGTGGCAACATTTGAGAGTACAATACTGCCACCATTTGGCAACTTTAACGGTAGTTGTGAAATCGTGCTTACATTACGATCTTGATCATTTAAACGAATAACAAAATCAAAACGGCGATCGCCTTCTAAAATCTCTCCTACACTTTGTCCACCGACACTGGCTGCCACAGTATCCTGTATAGATTTAACGTTTAAACCATATTGCGCAGCCAAAGCCTTATCTATTTCAATATTTAATAAAGGTAAACCTGAAGTTTGTTCAACTTTTACGGCGCTACTCCCCGCAACTTGCTGCATAATTTTGGCGATCTTAGTGGCCTCTGTATTGAGCACTTGCATATCATCGCCAAATATTTTGACGCCCACATCACTACGCACACCTGAGATCAGCTCATTAAAGCGCAGTTGAATCGGTTGAGAAAACTCACTGTTATTGCCAGGAATCGTAGCCACATAAGCCACCATACGGCCACGCAGTTCATCCACACTTTCTTTAGGGTTTGGCCATTCATTACGTGGCTTGAGCATAATATAACCATCGGAAATGTTCGGAGGCATTACATCGGTTGCCACTTCTGCTGTACCTGTACGAGCAAATACAGCGTGAATCTCTGGAAATTTTTTCAACAGCAGTTTTTCAGCGTTTTCCTGCATTCTTAATGATTCTTCTAAACCAGTGCTAGGAGAGCGCATCAGTTGAACTGCAAAATCACCTTCACTCAGCTGTGGTGCAAACTCACTGCCAATTTTAGTGCTTAAAAGCCCAGTAATGAGCAGTAAACACAGTGCAAAAGTCATCACTACAGCCTTGTAATGAAAAGCTGTATTTAATATTCGAAGATACTGTTTTTTTAGCCAAGTCATCCAACTGCTTTCTGTTTCTTTAATTTCACCTTTTACCCAAAGCGCTACAGCAGCAGGTACAAATGTAATAGACAGAATGATCGCCGCCACAAGTGCCAATACCACAGTTAATGCCATCGGATGGAACATTTTTGCTTCTACACCGCTTAAAGCAAAAATTGGCAAATACACCACTAAAATAATTAATTGTCCAAATATCAGCGGACGGCGTGCCTGACGTGCAGCCAAAAAGACTTCTTTAAAGCGTTCATTTTGCGTTAATGGGCGTTTCAACGTTTGCTGTGCATGGGCTAAACGTCGTATACAGTTTTCAACAATCACCACTGCACCATCAACAATAATACCGAAATCCAATGCGCCTAAGCTCATTAGGTTTGCGCTGATATTCTTTTGTGCCATGCCGGTTAAGGTAAACAGCATTGATAGTGGAATAACGCAGGCAGTAATTAAGGCGGCACGGATATTACCTAAAAAGATAAATAAAATGATGATGACTAGAATTGCGCCTTCAACCAAGTTCTTTTGAACGGTTTTAATAGCTTTCTCCACCAATGTGGTACGGTCATACACTGTTTCAATTTTTACCCCTTTGGGTAAGCTGGTTTGAATGTCTTTAATTTTGGCATCTACAGCTTTCGAGACAGTTCGGCTATTTTGTCCCATGGCCATCATGGCAATACCTAAAACGGTTTCTTCGCCGTTATAGGTTGCACCACCTGTGCGCAAATCATGCCCTATCGATACTTGTGCAATATCACCCACCCGAATTGGACTGCCATTTGGGCTGTCAATCATGGTGTTTTCAATATCTGAAATATTGTTTAAGGTTCCCGGCACTCGAACTGTTAACTGCTGACCATTTTCCTCAATAAATCCTGCACCACGGTTTTCATTATTTTCCGTAAGCGCTTGCTGTAATTGTTCTAATGACAGGTTCAGCTGTTGCATGCGGTTTAAATCAGGTGAAACCACGTAGGTTTTATTAAAGCCACCAATGCTGTTGACCTCGGCAACACCTTGTACACGCTGTAATTGCGGACGCACAATCCAATCTTGAATTTCACGCAAATCCATCGCGCTATATGCTGTGCCATCTGCTTTTTTTGCATTGGGTTCAGCTTTAAGCACCCATTGATAAATTTCCCCCAAACCTGTCGAAACGGGCGACATCGTTGGAGAAACTTGGGCAGGCAATGTCGACTGAACTTCTTGTACCCGCTGATTAATTTGCTGACGCGCCCAGTAAATATCCGTACCGTCTTTAAAGACAATCGTGACTTGTGACAGGCCATAACGGGAAATAGAACGGGTCAATTCCAAATCTGGAATACCTGCCATCGAATTTTCAATCGGATAGGTAATCCGCTGTTCCACCTCTAATGCTGTAAAGCCATTGGCCTGCGTATTAATTTGCACTTGGGTGTTGGTAATATCAGGTACTGCATCAATCGGCAATTTTTGATAACTGTAAATCCCGACGACAATCCATGTGCAAACAAATAGCATCACCCAAATTGCATTTTGAATTGAAAACTGAATAATGCGTTCGAATAGACCTTCTGGCTTTGGTAAATCTGTGTTCGGGTTCTCTGAATTAGTGTTCATGGCCAGCCTCGTCTTTTTCCAGTTCAGATTTCAGTAAAAAACTGCCTTGGGAAATATACTTTTGCCCTGCTTCAAGACCTGAAAGCACTTCTAGCCATTGACCATCACTAGATGCTTGCCCAAGTTTTAGCGCTTGTGCTTTTAAATGTACTTGACCTTTTTGTTCAGATTCAACAATAAAAATACTGTCTTTTCCCTCTATGCTTTGTACGGCAGACTTTTGCACCCGTAATGCTTTTTTAGTGCCCGAATCTGCCAATAGCACGTTAACCATCACATTTGGGCGAAGCTCAGCAGATTGTTGTTTTAATTTGGCGCGTACCACCAAGCGTCCAGTTTGTACATCTGCCTGTGACGTCAGGCTTTGTACCTCTGCGCTATAGCGTTGATCTGAACCATTGATTTTGAAAGAGACGTTTTGACCCGTTTGTAATTGTGCAGAATATTGATGAGTTAAGTTAAATTCCAGCCACAAATCTTTGAGCTGTTCAATGGTGAACACTTGGTCTGCCAATTGCACATTTTCACCTACCACAATATCTTTTTGACTAATCACGCCAGCGATTGGCGCACGAATAATAAATCGTCCGTTTTGACCGCTATTCGCGCCCAAAGCTTGTAAGCGCGATTGTGCTGACTGTACGCTAATTTGAGCCTGACGATAGGCATTTTCAGCACGCTGGAAGTCCTGTTTGGCAGAAATTCCTTGAGACCATAGCTTTTGCTCACGCTGATAATCTTGACGGGCTAAATCTAAATTGGCTTCTGCCATACGTAAATTGGCTTGCTGATCAATCAATTCAGGTACTGACAGCACAGCTAAAGTTTGACCTTTTTGTACAGTTTGACCGAGTGCTACACTGACTTGTTCGACATGACCGCTGAAGTTTGGGGAAATATGTGCCTGCTGATCTGTATTGACCGCCAATTTACCCGGCAATTGAATAATATTTTCGACCAGACCATTTTCTACAGTCGCAATTTTAATTCCTTGTTCCACCATTTGTTGAGTGGTGAGTTGCAGTTCACCTTCTTCCGCATGTTCTGCTTCAGTATCACTCTTTTTGGCTTCGCTATTTTCACCTTCCGACTCAGTTTTATCCGCATCGGATTTATTTTGACTGAACCAAATAGCAGTACACAGCATCAGCGTTAGGCCAATCAAAACTGCAATCATCAAAGGTTGTGAAATTTTTCCATCTTGTTTAATTTTCATGTGATTAACTGCCTTATTGTGCTGATGCGCTGTTGATGAGATTTTGGGATGCCTCAATGGCTTTTTTATTGAGTTGGCTATAAGCATCTGAACGGCTGATTTCTTCATAACTGGTGCCGATACTTAAGGCTTCAGCACTGAGTGCGCTCTGCCAAGCCTGCGCCAAAATTTGCATTTGGCTAAGTCGAAGGTCTTGGAGTTGTTTTGTGGTTTGCTGTACGTCTGTAATAGCAAATTTACCTGCCTGAAAACCTTGCAAAGTTCGGTTTTGAACCTTTTCAGCCAAACCAATCTGACTGCCTGTGGCATCAAACTGCATACGCAGACCTTTAAGCTGGTGAATGCTATTGGCAATGTCCAAAACTTGCTGTTTTAACTCACGCTGTTGCTGATGATGTAATAAAATTTGCTGTTTTTGCGCCATTGGAATGGCATATTGCTGGCGGTTAAAAATATTGAGCGGAATATCCACACCAAGTACCAAGGCCGTATCATTGGCGTCAGTTGGAGACTTAGTACGTGACATGCCCACATTTAAGCTTGGATTTGGACGTGCTTGTACTTTTAAATGTTCAATTTGCTGATTTGCCTGCTGAATATTCAAGGCATACAATTTTTGTAACCAACCTTCCGATAAATTACGCTCAACTAAACTTTGGCTCTGTTCAGGCCAAGGCGTAACGCTGTTATTCAGTCCGATTTGCGACGTAGTTTCACCCCATAAATTAGAAAGCTGACGCGCCGTAGTTTGCTGTTTTAAAACTGCCTGTTGGTATAGACGTTGTATCTCCAAAGCTTCAATTTGAGCACGCTCCACATCCACCAAAGCGATACTGCCTGCTTGATAACGTTTTTGTGCACTGTCCAAATTAGATTTGCTGAGTTTGAGCTGTGTAGCGTAAATCGATTGCTCATTTTGAGCGATGGCTAGCTGTGACCATGCAAACTTCACAATCAGCTGACTTTGCGCATTCCAAATTTGCTGTTGCAACTGAATTTGCTGTGCAGAGGTACTCGCGAGTGCTTGATTGATTTTACGCTGACCGAATACATCCATTGGCTGGCTGATTCCGATACTGAGCTCTTGATCTTGATTTTTACCAAAACCATTTTGTTCAATCGATAGGCTTGGGTTCTGCCAGAGCTTGCTTTGGCGCACATTAAAATCAGAGATTTGCTGTTGTTGTTGCCAAATATCTGTTTGTGCTTGGTAATTTTGTACTTTGGCAAATGCAGATTCAAAACTACTGACATTTTCCGCAAAAGTACTTTGTAAGGCCGTCGAAATACCGACAGCTAAGCCTAGACGTATAAACGCCATAAAATATAAAGACATGATTTTTCCCACTCATTTATTAAAAAAAGTGGCGGGAATGTTTTAGGCTACCCCGCCATTAGCGGGGCATAAACAGGAGGAGGTGTTTGCAGTAATAAATCAGGGGCTTGATAAAGATTCTTCCAAACAAATTTTGGCGAATATTCAAAGGCCTGATGTGCAATAAAAAGAATCGATTGTTGATTTTGCACAATCAAATGCGTCATAGACGGCAAATGGTCTTGATGATCTTCACCGAGTTGCAAATCGTTAGCGGTATTTTTGACTGGTTTGCTACTGGATTCAGATGCTTGATGCAACGAATGCTGTAGATTTTTTTCACTGCTGACGCATAAGGTATTTTGATGATGACCAAAGTGATAGCTTTGTAAAACTGGGGTTTGCTCTTCATGCACACAGAAAGCAGCTGCCACGTTCCAAAGGCTTTGGAACATGAACAATCCGACTAAGACTGTTATCCATGTAGCAGAACGCATATCGCATCAATCAAGAAAATTTTAACGATTATAAAGCTTAGGCAAAGTCATAGGTTAAGTATTTCGTATTATTTATATTGCATTCCGCTTTATAGTTCACTTAGACCTCCTTCAAATTAGGCAATTCAATATTGGCAATGTGATGAGCTTCTGCTGGATCTAGACCCAATGCACGCAAAATCAGTTCAGCAGACTCAGAACCAATTTCCCGCCATGTTTTAAAGCCTTCTAGCACCAAAAACATAGATGAAAGCACCGTGCCAGCAATCATGCTCATGACTGCAAAAATTTGTTTGCCTTCTATGTTATAGCGCGCTGAATCTAAACCTTTTTGAACATCTGACAATGGCGATGATTCACCTGTCCAAAGTCCCATTAATGACTTAGAACTAAAGGCAAATTTACATAAAAAACGCCCCCAATCAGGTTCTTCATGGGCACGGCGCATATACATGCGAATACCAAAAGAAATTCGCTTGGCAGCATCTTCCTCTGCACCTAAGGTTTTGATGACACGGGCATTCATTTCATTTGAAAGCTGTGAGGCAATATCTTCAAATAAGCTGTCTGGACGTAGCCCATTATTATAAATTGTGCCACGTGCCACACCCGAAACTTCTGCCAATTCACTGACTGTAATTGCACTTGAACCTTTTTCTGCAAATAAACGTAATGCAGCACGATGGATTCTTTTTTGTGACGCAGAAATTGCCATATAGCAAACCTTTTGAACAAAAAGCTTAAATTTGAACAAATATTAGCATAGTTATTTAAAAATATATGGCATTCATACACTGAAGCGATGATTTATAAATCCATCATTTCCATGCGTGATTTCATTTATACATAGCTCTTTACCCAATGCTCACTATGTTCCCAAAGTTGTTCTGCCAATTGCATATCTTGTGCAACTGCTGAGGATTGAACCACTTTAGATTGCTCATAATACAAACCTGATTCACCTGCGAGTTGTGCTTTGGTTGCACAGTGCAAAGAGGTTGTCGCATCTTGTTCAGGTGTCAATAAAAAGCGGTTCATTACTTTATGCAAAGGTTTAGGCAAACTGCGCCATATATCTGTGGCTACAATTCCCGGGTGTACGGCGTAAACGGTTACCCCTGTACTGTATAAACGTCTAGAAAGCTCTTTGACAAACAAAACATTGGCAAGCTTAGCCGTACAATACTCTTGCATTGCACCGAGACTACTTGCCGGCTGTAATAGTTTTTCAAAATTAATATTTTTAGCATGTCGATGGGCTTTACTCGCCACCACAACCACTCGTGCAGGCGCAGATTGAATGAGTTTTTCCGTCAGTAATTTAACCAACAAAAAATGTCCGATGTGACATACACCGAAAGTATATTCAAAACCCGATTGGGTTAAGCCCTTCTGCCCTGCGACACCTGCATTTGCAATTAATAGATGCAAGTCTAAATTTCGACTGAGAAAATTTTCAGCACAGGCTTTCACGGAGTTTAAATCACTCAGTTCTAATGCAATAAATTCAGCTTTGGCAGTTTGATAGGACAATTGATCAATTTCATCTAATACAGGTTTTGCCTTCGCAAAATTACGGCAAGTGATAAAGACATGATAGCCCTGTAGTGCCAATTGTTTAGCTGTTTCGCGGCCGATGCCTGAATTGGCACCTGTAATCAATGCAACCTTGCCATTAAGTTTGACCTGACTCATTTTATTCTTCCTTAAATCTGCGATTTATGCGCTTTTATTTTTTAATAAATCCAATGCCACATCCACAATCATATCTTCTTGACCACCCACCATACGGCGTTTACCCAGTTCAACCAATATATCGACCGTATTCAGTTGATAGCGCTGCGCTGCTATTTCAGCATGTCGTAAAAAACTTGAATATACACCCGCATAGCCGAGTGCCAAAGTCTCACGATCGACACGAACAGGCCGATCTTGTAGCGGACGAACCAAATCATCGGCTGCATTCATTAAAGTAAAGAGGTCTGTTCCGTGATACCAACCCATGCGTTCTGCTGCGGCAATAAACACTTCAAGCGGTGCATTCCCCGCACCTGCCCCCATGCCTGCCAAACTGGCATCAATACGGTCACAGCCTTCCTCTACTGCAACTATGGAGTTAGCTACGCCTAAACTTAAATTATGATGGGCATGAATACCCGTTTGCGTTTCAGGTTTAAGCACATCTTTGAGTGCTCTAAAGCGTTCACGGATGTCTTGCATGTTCATCGCACCACCAGAATCCACCACATAAATACATTCAGCCACATAATTTTCCATCAATTTGGCTTGTTGTGCCAAAGCCTGAGGCGTAGTTAAGTGGCTCATCATTAGAAAACCCACGGTATCCATGCCTAAATGCCTTGCATATTCAATATGTTGCTTGGAAATATCAGCTTCTGTGCAATGTGTCGCGACACGTACAATTTTAGCCCCTTCTTGATGGGCGGCTTTTAAATCATGAATGGTGCCTATACCAGGTAGAAGTAAGGTTGTAATTTGTGCATGGGTTAAAACATCATGCGCAGCTTCAATCCACTCTAAATCGGTATGGGCAGCAAAACCATAATTAAAGCTCGAACCTTGTAAACCGTCGCCATGTGCTATTTCGATACTGTCGACTTTGGCATGATCTAAGGCCTTGGCAATGGCTTGCACTTGTGCAATAGAATATTGATGACGAATGGCATGACTGCCATCACGTAAGGTCACATCGGAAATATATAGCTTTTTCATGCCACTGCTCCTTGTTGCAAATGTTGTGCAATTTTTTCAGCGGTGGCCAAGGCTGCCGAGGTCATAATATCTAAATTGCCCGCGTATGCAGGTAAATAATGTGCAGCGCCTTCAACTTCTAAGAAGACTGTGGTTTTCATGCCTGAACGTAAACCTAGCCCTGCAATATTTAAAGGTCGATCTATAGGAATAATTTCAAATTGAATTTCTTGTTTTAAGCGATAACCAGGAACGTATGCGTTGACAGTCGCTACCATATCTTCAACGGCACGTTGAATTAAATCTTGATGTCTATATTCAGATAAAATATAGACTGTATCTCGCATTAACAAAGGTGGTTCAGCAGGATTCAATACAATAATTGCTTTGCCTTTTTCAGCGCCACCAATCACTTCAATGGCTTTAGATGTTGTCTCTGTAAATTCATCAATATTGGCGCGTGTACCTGGCCCTGCCGATTTACTCGAAATCGAGGCGATAATTTCCGCATAGTGCACTTTAGCAATTTTTGAAACTGCGGCAACAATTGGTATCGTGGCTTGACCGCCACAAGTGACCATATTGACATTGGTTTGTTCTAAATGCTGATCGAGATTCACTACGGGCACACATACGGCCCGATGGCTGCAGGTGTTAAATCTACCATACGAATATTGGGTTTATGCTGCCGTAAGAATGCATCATTTTGAATATGTGCCTGAGCAGAAGTCGCATCAAAAATCAGGTCAATATCTGCAAATTCAGGTAGTTGAACCAAACCCTCAATACCTTCATGTGTAGTTGCAACACCCAATCGCTGCGCACGTGCCAAACCATCGGATGCGGGATCAATCCCGACAACAGCACTGATTTCGACATGCTGGGCTTGGCGCAGAATTTTGATCATTAAATCACTGCCAATATTGCCACTGCCGATGATGGCGCTTTTAATTTTTTTCATCTTCTTGCTCTTATCGATATGTATTTTGATAGATGTTTTTTCAGCGTTTTAGATCAATTCACAACGAACCGTGCCTAATGCACCGATCTGTGCTTCAAGCACATCGCCTTTTTGTATGCTAACCATTGGCCCTAAAGCACCCGAGAGAATCACTTCACCTGCTTTCAGGCTTTGTCCTTGTTCAGCCATGGTACAGGCCAACCACCAAGCAGCACGTAATGGATTGCCTAAACAAGCTGAACCTTGCCCAGTAGAAACTACTTCACCATTTTTAAGCAGCTGCATGGGTAATTCGACAAAATTGACATCCGTCAGTGCAATGGGTTGCTGAGACAAGACATACAACCCACAGGAAGCATTATCAGCAATGGTATCTGCCAAGCTGATATTCCAATTCTCAATCACACTGTCGACAATTTCGATGGCGGCTAAAGCATGCCCCATACAACTCAAAAATTCAGTCCATGATGGGCGATGTACTGGCAAGTCTTTGGCTACAATAAAGGCCACTTCTGCTTCTGCCTTGGGTTGAAGCAGCCGAGCACTTGGAATTTGGTCTTGATCCAGATATTTCATATCATCGAAAAGCATGCCGAAATCAGGTTGATCTACACCGAGTTGGGTCTGTACGGCTTTTGAAGTCAGACCAATTTTTTTGCCTACGATGCGTTTGCCATTGGCGATATTCGTTTCCGTATTCAGCCAAGCCACAGCATATGCTTCTTGCATATTTCGAATGTTAAAGTTTTCCGAAATACGGGCAATCGCTTGTCCTGTTTCACGTGCCTGTCGAATGGCTTGGGCAGCTTCATAAAATTTATTGTCCGTCATGCCAATAACTCCTGCTTTGGCATTTGGGCTGCTTTTTGCGTCGGTATATCCAGCTGTAATTTCAACTGCTGAACCGCCATATTCAATTGTTCAGGTGATACCAGTGCAAAAACAAAATGATCAGGCCGGAGCAGCACAATACTTTGATCCTTGTGTGATGCTGATTTTTTCATCCACTGGGCAAAAGCTTGCTCAATATCTTCGACTTCCTGCAAATCTTGATTAAAATTACGCACAGTTAAGCCTTGTGGACGGGTGGCGTAGCTATAAATCAGTAGTGATTTGGTATTCAAATCTGCAAGGATTTTTTTCGCATCGGCAGACAGGCTTGCCGTTGGATCGCAATTGAGTCCAATCAAGGCATAACGATTATCTAAAATATCATCCAGCAAGACTCGCTTGCCGTGGGTATCTCGTACTGTAGGCTGTGGCGCTAAACTCCCTTCAGGTGAATAACGCTTCGGACGCGCCAAACCTAAATATTGACCTTTGGCATAGACAGGAGTTGGTTTAAACGCGCCATTGTCCATCCATTGCCTTAATGCAGGCACCGCTTGTACGGTTTTCATCACCGTATCACGCAGTTTAGATTTAATTGGATGGGTCATCGAGACGATATCTTTTAAAAATACCGATGAATCAATCATGGCTTTGGCATGCAAACGGCGTTCGCTTTCATAACTATCGAGTAAATGATCACTTGCATGACCATTTAACACTTCACTGAGTTTCCAACCCAAATTATGTGCATCTCGAATGCCTGAACTTGCGCCTTGTCCCATAAATTGTGGCGTCATGTATGCGGCATCCCCCGCAAGGAATACACGTCCTGCACGCCATTGATTCGCTACCAAAGCATTGAAGGTATAAACCAGTTTACGCTTCACTTCAAAATCATCTGGATTGACATATTTCGTGAGTAGTTCACGTACGGTTTCAGGTCGCTCCATTTATTCAGCAGTTTGACCTTTTTTCAGCATAAATTCGAAACGATGAAAACCGTCTGGCTGTACACAGCTCACCACAGGTAAATCTGGATCGACCACAAAATTAAAATAAGGCAAATGTCTGAGACCTTTATTGCGGTCTTTTTGCTGTAAATCGACCACCAGCCACGGTTCAGGGAAATTCTTTCCAGTCATTTCAATGGCAAGTTTGGCGCGTACCGTACTGCGTCCACCATCAGCACCAATCAAATAGCGTGCTTTCAATTCTTGCAGATCTAAATCACCTTCTGCTTCGGCTTTTCCGCCATGACTGTCACTAAAGTGATATTGCTGTGTGGCTTGGTGAGTCACACGCACATGATCTGCAGTTTGGCTAAAATTAATCAGTTCACGACCACGGCAAATTTGCACATTTGGATATTTTTCTAAACCTTTGGTCAGCGAGGTTTCCAAATATGGCTGATAAAAGAAGTTAATGATTGGCCAGCCATTCGGGCGCTGTAGCGGTTTATATTGCGACATCACCGTACCATCACGGCGGGTTAACTGCACAGGTGTATCGACAAGCATGTCTTTATGTACTTCATTCGCCATGCCAATCGACTGGAAAATACGCATGCATTCATCATCGGTATAAACGGCACGAGCATTGCCGTAAAACACGGGCTCACGTTCTAGCACCAGCACTTGGTGACCACGTTGTCCTAAAATATGCGCCAAAACCAAACCTGTTGGGCCGAGTCCTGAAATCACCACATCAATCATTTTATCGGCTATTTTTTTTGTCGTTTTCATTGTATTTACCTTTTTTCAGGCGGAGTTTTCCTAGGAAAAGTCTTGTTCAAACTTTTCCGATTTTTTTGAAGCTCAGTTTTAAGACTTAAATCGGAGAATATTCGTCACGTTTTAAGGATTTTAAGCCACGTTGCACATTGCCAAATTCATGCAAAATGCCATGTAACGGCGTGGCTTTACGTGGTTTATGCCCCCACACACTAATGGAGGTGTATTTGGTCGGTTTCCATGTCTGTTCATCAATCTTGATGGGGTTCCACCCCAATTCAATTTCAAAGTCGGATGGACTTGCCACATAAAATGAAATTTCACGGTCATTGGTATGTAATCCGACATCCCAAACCACATTAAAGCCATAGTCCTTACAGCGTTGGTAAGATGCATTGACATCTTCTAATTCCAAGACCTGAAAATTGACATGCTGAACACGGGTGCGGATTGGATCGAGCTGTACATTGCCTCGTGTACGTGCCACCGCCACAGAATGATGACGTTCATTTAAACGCAGGAAGCTGACATCTAAAATCACCCCATTGATTTTTTGTTCAACGCTGTCGGTTAAACGTGCATCAAAAAATTCCTGCCAAAACCGAATCATTTTTTCAGGCTTACGTGTGGTCAGTGCAACATGCCCCATTCCGCTGGCATCGGTATAAAAACCGCTGACTTTGGTGTCTAAAGGCGCATCACTACGAATTTCATCTACAAAAATTTCAAGTTGAATGTCTTTAGGGCCACGGATAAACCAAAAGGCTTTGACGCCACGAAATGCCGCATCCTCAGCACTGCCTTGCTGATAGCGAATGCCTCGGGTATCAAAACGCTGTAATACTTCATTCAGTACGGCGTCATCTGCAAGCTGTACCCCTAAATGCGTCACATCTTCCTGTACGCCTTTGATAATCATCAAGCGTTTTTGATAATCATCAATACGAAAACTCAGACTTTGTTCAGTACGTTCAGACAACGCCAATCCTAAACATTTTTGAGCAAAATCAATCCACTCATCAAACTTATTCGATTCTGCAATCAAATAGCCGATTTTGACCTGACCAAAGATATTCATATCAAGCTCCTGAGAATGTACTTGGGGTCTGTATTTGCAAATAACTACAGGTCACCGCATTAAACTGTTCGGCACGTTCCCACTGCACCCAATGTCCTGTTTGTGCAAAATAGTACAGGTCACAATGTTTCATGGTTTGACGTAAAGTTTCGCCACCGCTTGGACGATTCACTTTGTCATCTGAGCCCCACAGCACCAAGGTCGGCGTATTACAGCGTTTTAAACGCGGGTCACGGGTGAAATCCATACGGATTGCGCCTTTTAAACCATTAGGACGCTGTAAAGGCGGTGATGCAATCACTTCAGGGTCAATACTGGCTTGATAGCGCAGTTCAATTAAGTCTTCCGATACTTGTGAACCGTCATAAACCAAATATTCACGAATAAAGGTTCTTAACTTTTCACGCGATGGCCCTTCACCACCATAATAATTTAATAAGTGCTGTAGACCTTTGGTGGGCAATCCACGTGTGGTATTGATGCCTCCCGGTCCCATAAGAACCAAAGCAGTCACACGTTCAGGCGCTTCTAATGCCATGCGTAAAGCACATGCGCCACCAAGTGAATTACCGACAATATGAATCTGCGGAATTTTCATTTGATCGAGCAAACCCAGCATCACTTCGGCCAAATCACCAAAAGGATCTGAACGTTTTACGCCTTTTGTAGACTGACCATAACCTTGCATATCCGGCACAATGACACGGAAATGCTGGGCTAAATATTCAATATTTTTTGAATAATTAGATAAGCCTGTAGCACCTGCACCGCCACCATGCAGCATCAAAATGGGGAAGCCTTCACCTGCTTCACTGACAAACACTTTACGTGTGCCAAATTCCACAAAATAACTTTTAAGCCCTTTTATTGTTTGTAAATCCATCTTGTTGTGCCCTTGAATCGTTTAATTTACAAACATATTGAACAATGGTGTTCAATTTTGCAATAAGTGTTATTTAAAATATTTTGTAAATTTTAATTGATCGTTTGGTTTATATTTTATACATTGGTGTTCAATAAGGATGCAAAAAGTATAAAAAATGGCTCTCAATATCGTTCGTTATATGCATAAAAATGTAAGCTTTTGGGGCGTGCAAGTAGACAGCGCTTACTTTGCCTTAAAGCCTGAATTACAACAAATCTCTAGCACAGGTGATTTAATCAAATTGGGTTTAGATCATATTCGTACTCACATCGACATGGCTGCACCAATTGACCCATCGGCTGTGCAATGGCTTAGTCCAATCACCTCCAATCAAAAAATTATTTGCCAAGGTGCAAACTACCGTCAGCACATGATTGATTCAGGCATGGACCCCGATGCCAAAAAATTTAATATGTTTTTCACCAAATCCAGTGCCTCAATTCATGTGCCTACAGGTGAAATTATTAAGCCCAAACATGTACAGCTTTTGGACTATGAAATCGAACTGTGCTTGGTGCTGAAACAAGACATCAGCACAGAAATTAACGTGAATGCGTATAACTTGCATGACTTTGTGGCAGGTATCTGTATTGGCAATGACATTTCTGCACGGGATGTGCAAATTCCAGAAACCCAATTTTACAAAGGCAAAAGCTATCGCACGTTCTGCCCGCTTGGGCCTGTGCTGTGCTTATTAGCGCCAGATGAAATGCATTACTTAGACCAGCTTGAGCTAAGTTTAAAAGTCAATCAGCAGACTCGTCAGCAGGATTCCACCCGCAATATGGTGTTCAAACCTGCTGAAACCTTGTCAGAAATGTCGCAGTTTGTGAACTTTAATGCCGGTGATGTGCTGATGACTGGTACGCCTTCAGGCTGTGCGCTGTCAATACCTTCACCGCTTTTAGTCAAAGTTTCTGCTCTTCTGCCTGAACAAAAGAAATGGCAAATTTTTATTCAAAAACAAAAAACTAATGGCCGATACCTGTGCATTGGCGATGAAGTTGAATCATCGATTCAAAGCGCAGATGGCAAGATTAATTTAGGACAGCAAAAGCATCGTATTGCCTAGAAAAACGCACAAGACTTTAAACATAACTCATTGAAAATTCGATGTTGAAATTTTAAGGAACTTTATTTTTTAACAGCATCACATCAAGGAAAACATAATGGATTATTTTTTCACAATTGAGTCTGAACTGCGTGATGTCGATATCACGCAGGCTAAGCAAAAATTTAAAAGCCCTGATTTTCACGAAGATATTTGTCAGCGCATTCCCTGTACTGAATTGGACATTCAGCTTTCAGAAATTTCTGGGCAAAACTATCGCTTAGAACGTGCTTACAATTTGGATTTAGACATCCCTGACATCATTCACAAGCTGTTAAAAGGTGCATTTCGTTTACAGCGCAATGACCTTTGGGATTTGGAAAAACTCAGTTCTGAGTCTTCACTCAAAGCCAATCTTCCAGGGATTGTCACTTTTAAGACCAAACTGCTTGAAGCACAGAACAACATCAAAATTCAGCAAGAATGGAAATTAGATATATCTGTGCCACTGATTCATAAAGTCATTGCAAAGTTTGCCGAAACGGAAATTCGAAAATTTCATGCAATTGAGGTTGGCATTATCCAAAAACAATTAAGCATTTGAAGATGGGCTGAATACGCTCAAAAGCTCCGTGAATAAAAAGATTTAAAAAATTAGTAAAACAATATGTATCACTCAACGGAAAGAGAATAAGGAAATAAAATGATGAAAAACATGAATAAAACATCGCTCTCGATTGCAATCTTATGTGCGGGTATGTCGACAGTACATGCGACTGCGCTGGATCGTGCAGGACAATCTATCAGTGCCTTTTTACAAGACGGAAACTATGCTGAAGCATCCCTTGCTGTACTGGATGCAGATGTTTCAGGAAAAATTCGCCCGATGTATGCCATTCCAGGGACAGATACGGATACAGGACAATTTACCAATTCAAGCACCTACTATAATGCGGCGCTGAAATTACAGCTCACTCCGCAGTTTTCTTTTGGTCTGATTTATGATCAGCCTTTTGGGGCAGATATTGGCTATCCGCAACGTGCGAATGGCACATTTAGCGGGCCAAATGGCGGTACCTCAGCGGAAGTTAAAACTCAGAATTTATCCTTCTTATTTGGATATCAGCCCAATCAAAACTGGAATTTTTACGCCGCACCTGTTTACCAAACCATTAAGGGAAATGTTGAATTACACGGCAACGCATTTAGTACACTGCAAGGTTATAAGCAAAGCACCAGTGAAGACCATGCGATCGGTTGGTTAGCAGGTGCGGCTTATCGTATTCCAGAAATACATTTTTTAGCTTCACTGACTTACCGCTCTGAAATAAACCATAAGGCACAATCAGTAGAAGAATTTCCAGCGACTGTTCCTCCAGCACTGATTGCTTTGGTCGGTCAACAGCAGAGTGAAACCACCACGCCTCAATCGGTCAATTTAGATATTCGTACAGCCATTAATCCAAGTACGGTCGTCTATGCCAACACCCGTTGGGTCAATTGGAAAAAATTTGATATTCAGCCCTATCAATTTGGTGCGGTGACTGCGCTTGCAATGGGTCATGACTTGAAGTTGGTGCAATACGATAAAGACCAAATTTCTGTCGATGTCGGCCTAGCGCGAAAATTTAATGATCAATGGTCAGGCGTCTTCAGTGCTGCATGGGACAGCGGTGCAGGCAATCCTGCATCCCTGCTTGGACCAATTGAAGGATACAAAGCTGTGGGATTAGGACTGCAATTCAATCCAGCGCCTAATTACTTTTTACAAGGCGGTGTTAAATATTTCTGGCTAGGTGATGCTATTGGTCATTCATCTTCTTTCGTTATTCCGGGGATGGAAGAAATTGCCAAAGTTGCTGATTACTCCGATAACACCGCAATTGGCTATATGCTGAAAATGGGCTATCGCTTCTAAAGTATTAAAAATGAAGGATGTGCTTGTCATTTCTCTGCAACACATCCTCTTTTAAAACCGTGTATTAAAACGAAATTAGAAAACGCCTGCACAGTTGCAATCAAAAAGATAAGGACATCCAATGTCAAAAATACCTGAACATAATTTGAATATTGACGTGCATCATCATGTGATCCCGCCTGCTTTTACCGCAGCTATGCAAAAACATGGCATCAATAAAGTCGCGGGTGCACCTTTACCGCCTTGGAGTGCGGAACGTTCATTGGAGGCAATGGACTTGATTGGGACACAAACAGCGATCACCTCTTTGTCTGCACCTGGGGTTTATTTAGGCAATCTTGATGAAGCTTGTGATCTTGCCCGTGCTTGTAATGAATTTTCTGCAGAGCTAAAAGTAAAATACCCAAGCCGTTTTGGTTCCTTTGCAACCTTACCGATGCCTTTTACCGAGCAATCCTGCAAAGAAGCGGAGTATGCCTTAGATGTACTGAAAGCCGATGGTATTGTGCTTTTGGGCAGTACTGAAGGTATTTTTTTGGGAGATGCACAACTTGAAGAGTTGATGCATGTGCTGAATGAACGCAGTGCGACGGTATTTATTCACCCCAATATTCATGATTCGAGTAATCAAGTCAATTTGAATATTCCCGGTTTTATTTTAGAATTTTTATGCGATACCACACGTGCTTCGGTCAATCTGGTTGCTTCTGGCGTATTAGAACGCTTTCCAAAAATTAATTGGATCTTGGCACACGCTGGAGGTTTCCTACCTTATGTGGCTTGGCGCGTCTCACTTTGCAATATGATGCCGGAAATGGCGGAAAAGACCCCACAAGGCTTTTTACACTATATCCGCCGTTTTTATTTTGATACGGCGCTGTCACCATCACCTTATGCTATGGCAGCACTGAGTGAGTTGGTCGACCCAAGTCATATTCTTTTTGGCAGTGATTTTCCTTTTGCACCTAAGCAATTGTCGATCATTCAAAAACAAAATTTTGATGAGCTGAAAGTATTTGATGCAGATATGAAACATCAAATACTGCGTAATAATGCATTGAGTTTATTTCCGCAATTTAAAATTGGGCAGGAACAAAACATTCCTGAATTAAAACAATTTTCATCAGCAAATTTTGCCACCCGCTTTAAACACAGCATGATGAAACCTGTACTGAAAATGGGTGAAAATATACGAAAAAAATAAAAATATGGATTTATTTCAATCACACATTGCGTTAAATGTTGTGGTCTATGACTCAATGTGTGATTTGCTGTTGTCGCTTAAGCGAGAAGTTTATTTATTTCTATGAACAGGTTGTGCTAATCATCCATAACATGCATCATCATATTAGCGATGTATAATTTGTCGACTAAAATGTCTGCGATATTCAACAGGTGTTAACCCCGTCTTTTTTCTAAATAATCGTCTAAATGAGCTGGCATCGCTGTAGCCGACGTGTTGCATTATTTGCTCTATGGAATGTTGTGTTTCCTCAAGGTATTTACGTGCAGCTTCTATCCGTAAAGCCAATAAGTACTGATGTGGAGAAAGCCCAAGCGCCGTATTAAAGTGACGAATCAAGGTACGGTTGGTCACATTAAACTTCATTGCAACGTCATCAAAGTTGAGTTCTTGTTTTAAATGATCAGACAAATAAATTTGTACTTTTTTAACCAACTGATCTTGATGCGCTTTGGCAATATTGAGTAAAGAATAAGAAGTTTGCAAAGCGTCTCGATGGTAAACAAAAGCCTTTGCTGTTTGTATGGCTGTTTCTATTCCATAAAAACGCTCAGTTAAATGTAAGGCTAAATCAAACCAAGCTAAGCCCCCGCCTGCACAATAAATTTCACCATCTCGGCTAATAAGTAAGTTCCTATTTAAATGGACTAAAGGATAACGATGGCTAAAAAACTCAGCATAGCCCCAATGGGTGGTCGCAGTTTTCCCATCCAGTAAGCCTGCTTCTGCTAGAAAAAAATTGCCTGTGCAGTTGGCAGCAATACTTTTTTGAGGTGTTGGAATGTTTTTTAAATACGTTATGAGCGCCGTATTGGCTTCTAGGGTTTGGATAATTTCTCGGCCAATGGTTGGTACAATAAATACATCCGCATCCATCACATCGGCATAACTATGTTTAACCGCAATGTGCATACCATTAATGCAATCCAAGGGTTGCCCATTGGGGCTAGAAATTTTCACCTGAAATAAAGAATGTACAGGGATATTTTGTATTCTTTGCCAACTGACACCGACTAAGCTCAGCATATCAACAATGCCTGTAATGGCTGATGCCAAGGCGCCATTAAATCCTAATACGGCTATTTTGATCATATCTTGTCGTTTTTTCATCCATAGATGTCAATATTGACAATCCTCAAATTAAAATTCAACTGCTAATCTTTGTATATACAATACGATTCAGGATGATGCACATGGGGCCTTTAATTCAGCTTAAAGATTTGGACTTTCTTTTATATCAGGTATTTAATGCCGAGCAATTAACAGAATTTCCGCGCTATCAAGACCATGATAGAAGCTCTTTTAACAGTATATTAGATACAGCACATGGCATCGCCTTAGACTTTTTTGCACCACATAACGCAAAAGCAGACCATCATGAACCCACATTTGATGGTAAAAAAGTTACTACCATTGATGAAGTTAAAATTGCATGGAAACAATTTGCCGATGCAGGCTTATTATGCGCACAACATGATTATGCTGATGGTGGTATGCAGTTACCTACGCTTTTAAACATGGCCTGTAATGCTTTTTTTATGTCAGCGAACCCTTCGACTGTGGCCTATTGCTTTTTAACTTCGGCGGCGGCCAATGTAATTCATGCCTTTGCAACAGAAGAACAAAAAGCAATGTTTTTACCCTCCATGCTGAATGGTCGTTTTTCAGGCACTATGGCGCTCACTGAGCCAGATGTAGGTTCTTCTTTAGGTGATTTAAGCACCAAAGCAATTCCACAGGAAGATGGTACTTTTAAAATTAAAGGTCAAAAAATGTTTATCTCTGGTGGAGATCAAGACATTACTGAAAATATAGTGCACCTCGTACTTGCACGTATTCAAGATGCACCTAGTGGGACCAAAGGCATTTCTCTATTTATTGTGCCAAAAATTCGCACACATGCCGATGGCACATTAGCCGAAGCCAATGATGTTAATTTAGCAGGCTTACTGCATAAAATGGGCTACCGTGGCACAACTTCAACCGTATTAAGTTTTGGTGAAAATGATGATTGTGTTGGCTATTTAATTGGTGAGGCTGGCCATGGCCTTAAGTACATGTTCAAAATGATGAATGAAGCCCGAGTCGGTGTTGCACTTGGCGCATCCATGATTGGTTATCGTGGTTATTTAGAATCTTTAACCTATGCTAAAAATCGACCGCAAGGACGCTTACCTACAGATAAAACTAGCCACTCAAAACCAGTTAATATTATTGAACATGCGGATGTAAAGCGTATGCTATTGGCCCAAAAGAGCTATGTTGAAGGCTCGCTTGCGCTGTGTTTATTTGCTGCACGTTTAATTGATGAACACCAAGCCAATGGCAATGAAGACAGTGCCATTTTATTAGACCTGATTACACCAGTAGTCAAATCGTTTCCTTCTGCATACGGGCCAAAAGCCAATGATTTAGCCATTCAAGTGCTGGGTGGTGCAGGCTATACTCGTGAATACCCTGTAGAGCAGTGCTATCGAGATAATCGTCTCAATCCGATTCATGAAGGCACTTTTGGTATACAGTCTTTAGATTTATTGGGCCGAAAACTTTGGCAACATCATCGTCTTGGCCTAGAGTTATTGCTTCAACGTATTCAGCAAACTTTGGAGGCATCTACCTCTGAAGAAGTTGCACTTTTGGCCAAAATATTCAAAGTGCATTTAAATACGCTACAACAAACAATTGCTGTTTTGGGGCAATCTTTACACGAAGGCAAAGTGAATGAAACATTGGCAAACTCAGCACTATTTTTAGAAATAATGGGCCGAGTGATTGTGGCATGGCTTTGGTTAGAAATGAGTAATAAGGCACTTATGACTTATGGACAATCTGAAAATCATGAAGATATTAGCTTCCTTAAGGGTAAGTTACAGGCTGCACAATATTATATACAGTGGGAATTACCAGAAATTGAGCATTATGCAAAATTACTCATGCAGTTTGATACGACTTGTTCAAATATGCAGATTGATTGGTTCTAATGTAGATATTTGCAGTGGATTTTTGCCACTTCGTATATGTAAATGCATTGAGTTAAATGAAAAATAAGGATCATGAGATCCTTATTTTTATTTGAGATACGGCGTTTAAATACCAATACACATATATTTAATTTCTAAGTAGTCTTCAATGCCGTACTTAGAACCTTCACGGCCAGTCCCCGATTCTTTAATACCACCAAAAGGCGCAACTTCCGTAGAAATGAGGCCTTCATTAATTCCAACCATTCCATACTCTAGCGCTTCTGAAATATTCCACGCTCGACTTAAGTTATTGGTATAAATATAAGAAGCTAAACCATATTCGGTATCATTTGCCATCTGAATCGCTTCTGCATCTGTACTAAATTTAAATACTGGAGCCAGTGGCGCAAAAGTTTCATCTTTGGCAACCAACATCGCTTGAGTCACACCAGATAAAATTGTAGGTTCAAAGAAGGTATGACCTAAAGCATGGCGCTGACCGCCAGTCACTACCGTTGCACCTTTTGCGACTGCATCGGCAATGTGCTGTTCAATTTTTTCCACTGATTTTTCATTAATCAATGGCCCTTGCTCTGCACCTGCTTCAAATGCTGGAGCAACTTTTAATTGATTTACAGCAGTAGTTAATTTTGCAAGAAAGGCATCATGAATGCTGTCTTGAACCAAAATACGGTTGGTACATACACAGGTTTGGCCTGAGTTACGGAATTTGGACGCCATTGCACCTTGCACCGCCTTATCAAGATCAGCATCATCAAATACGATAAATGGTGCATTCCCCCCGAGTTCCATGCTCACTTTTTTCATGGTGGTTGCACATTGTGCCATTAATAACTTACCAACCGCTGTTGAACCAGTAAATGAAACTTTTTTGATAGCTGGATGTGAACTCAGCACGGCACCTATATCTCGTGAGCTACCTGTAACCACGTTCACTACACCTTTTGGAATTCCAGCACGTTCTGCGAGTGCAACCAAGGCCAATGCAGATAATGGTGTTTCAGAGGCAGGTTTAATGACAACAGTACATCCTGCAGCCAATGCAGGACCGACTTTACGCGTGATCATGGCATTGGGAAAGTTCCAAGGGGTAATGGCTGCAACAACACCAATCGGTTGTTTAATAACAACCAAACGACGACCTTGTTTGTCGTGTGGAATCACATCGCCGTAGGTGCGTTTTGCTTCTTCGGCAAACCATTCTATAAAACTTGCGCCATACGCAATTTCGCCACGACTTTCGCTCAGTGGTTTACCTTGTTCTGTACTTAAAATGACAGCCAAATCTTCTTGATGCGCCATCATTAAATCAAACCACTTGCGCAGTAAAGTGGAGCGTTCTTTGGCAGTCGTTTGTTTCCATGAAACTAAAGCTGTTTCTGCAGCTTCTACCGCTTGTTCTACTTGTTCAGTACTGGCACTTGGCACGCGTGCAATTTCTTCACCAGTGGCTGGATTGATCACAGCAAAATTTTGACCATCAGATGCATTGCACCATTCGCCATTAATATAAATTTGTGTTTTAAGCAGTTCAGAATTTTTAAGCTGCATCCATGTTCTCCTTAATTGACGCTAGGTGTCGCATTCATTGGAGATGAGACCCTATTCAAATTTGTTGTTCTTCAGATGAAATGAAGAAAGCAGATGGTAGTCTACACCCCATCTGCTCAATTCAATGTTTAATAATTTTATTTACATCGCACCAAATTGCTGATGAGACATATTTTAAATACTTAAATTAACGAAGTTAAAAGTTCACAGTCCACGATAACTGCGCTGTACGTGGTGTGCCTAAAAATAAGTAATCATCGCCAAAGTATGCTCCAGCATCACGCCAGTATTTTTTATTTAAAACGTTCTCTACATTTAAGCGTACCGAATGTGCATAGTCATTGGTTTTAAACTGATATATCGCGCCTAAATCAAATAAGGTATAGCTTGGCACAGATACATTGCCCAGCTTATTGGCATTTTTTCGACCGCTGTATTGCATGCCCGCCAAAAGCTTTAAACCTTCAACTTGCGCTACGCGATATGTCAAATGGTTAGCAAAGCGTAATTTAGGTACGTTCTGAGCTTGATGGCCTTCATTTTCTAAGGTATTCGTGCCTTTTAAACGTGCGCGGGTAATGGCTACACTGGATGCCAACTCTAAATTAGGTGAAACATTGCCTTGCAAGCCCAGCTCAAGCCCAAGATTATGTTGTTCACCCTGCGTGACAAAATCCAAAGCAGTATTGGTATATTGATGGTCTTGGGTTAAGTCAAACAGTGCAGCAGTGAAAAGTAATGTTTGCCATTGTTGCTTTAGACCTAACTCATATTGCGTGGAATAAATTGGGGCTAATGTTTCAAAATTATTGTTGGCAAACCATGGCGCTTGGCCACCATCACTTAAACCTTTAGCATAAGATGCATAAATATGTGTGCCTTGCCAAGGTTGATACATCAATGCCAGCTGAGGCAAGAATCGATTGATGTCTGTATCACGTAATTGGGTTTGTGTTGCATCAAATGCTTGTTCATTTAAATGAAGCAGTTTTCCGCCAGCAAGTACTGACCATTCTGCATTTAAATCAATGAGATCAGAAATATTTAACGAAGTTTGTTTGCTATCTAAAGATTTATAATGATTGCCTAAGCTAACGGTTGTAGGTGTAACATCCCCCACATTTTGATGAATATTTCCCGTACCAATCCATTCATTAACTGCATCATATTGTGCATGTCTTTTGTAGGTATGTGTCAGCTCTACATTTAACTGATGTTGCCAATCGCCCGTCGCAAATTGACCATTTAAGCCAGTCTTAAATTGATTACTTAAATAGCTATCGTTCGGGCTATGGTAATCATAAAGATCATAGTAACCATTTTGGTCAAAGGTATTGCCAAAGCCTGTACTTTGGCATATTGCATCATAACATCCCCATGGAAAAGCCGAATAATCATCCACTACAGTACGACTTTGTGATGCATTGGCATAAGCATTCCATAAATCATTAATTTGATGACTAAATTTTAAATTACTGTTTAAACTGGTATTGGTTACGGGATTAGTCCAGCTTTGATAACCCAATAAACGATCCCAACTCACATCACTAGGGACAGTCGCATTGTCCAAAAGCTGATATCCCGGTACGGAGCGTTGACGCTGACGTTGTGATTCGATATCGAACTCAAGTTTTGAGCGGTCAGAAACCTTCCAATCAAGAGCCAATGAACCAAACAGGCGTTGACCAATAGCATGTTCTACATTGGGATGCATTTGTTCTTTGGCAAGGTTTAAACGGTAACCAAACTGCTGTTCTGTACCAAAAAAATCTCCCATATCTGCTGCAATGCGGTGACCACCATAGCTATCTGCATCTAAAGTCAGTGCACGTATATGCTCAGGGCGTTTAGTTACATAATTAACCACACCGCCCGGTGTAGACATACCACTTTGTATTGCACTAATCCCTTTGAGTATTTCGACTTGCTGTTTATTTTCAAGTGCAATATTTTGCTCGCCACGCAGTAAATTGCCATTCATTAAATAGCTAGAGCCAAGATTAAGGTAAAAACCACGCATGACAAAATTGGCATAGTAACCAATGGGCGCATAACCCTCACCTACAGCAGCGTCATTTTTTACCACATCTGCCAGTGTTTTAGCTTGTTGATTTGCAATGGTTTCGGCACTAATACGACTTATGGATGCTGGGATGTCAATCAGATTTTCTTGATGAAATCCTGTTAAATTTATGCTTTCTTTAAGCACTGGATTAGTTGGTGCACTAATATGAATCGTGTCTAACTGTTGTGGCTGCTCTTCATTTGCATGTGTTAGTGTAGTACTCAGTCCTAGACTTGAAAGTGCGCCTACGGCCAATAATGCTTTTTGTAATTGAGATAATGAAAAATGATACGCTTTCACAACTTGACCCGACCTTAAACTGTAGTGGTTTAATAAAGTTTTAAGACTGAAATTTAGGGCGTGAGTATTGACAATTTTATGGCGCATAACAAGTGCATTTTCGGTCAATTGGTCGAGTTTTTTAAATCTTCACTCAATCAATTTTGACATATTGAGCATTGGCCTTGGTTATGTGCATCAATATACGCTTTATGAGCAAGAATCTAGCGCCTTGCTAATCGTTTAAACCGCTTTTGAAGTAAAAGGCATGTCTATTGCCTAATAACAGTACAACCGAAATGTCAGTCAAACTATGCTTAGGCAAACAAACAGTTTTAAAGTCTTACAGCTGTTTCAATTGATGCTGCCAATTGAGTTGTTCGCGTAAGTTGACAACTTCACCAATGATCGTAAGTGTGGGTGCTTGAATTTCATGCTCAAGCACTTTAGCGCTAATATCGGCTAATGTTCCGACCACTACCTTTTGCTCAGGTGTGGTGCCTTTTGAAATGAGCGCCACTGGCATATCAGCACGTTGACCATGCGCAATAAGTTTTTGGCAAATGGTTTCTAGCCCCATTAAACCCATATACAGTACCAGTGTTTGATTTTCATACACCAATTCAGACCACGGCAACTCGGGAGAGCCTTCTTTTAAATGTCCTGTTAAGAAGCGAACACTCTGTGCATAATCACGATGCGTTAAGGGAATACCTGCATAAGCAGAACAACCTGAGGCTGCGGTAATACCAGGTACCACTTGAAAGTGAATATTTGCCTCGCAAAGCTCTTGTAACTCTTCTCCACCACGACCAAAAATAAAGGGGTCGCCCCCCTTCAGCCGGCAAACACGTTTGCCTTCTAAAGCATATTTTACCAATAAAGCATTAATTCCTTCTTGCGGTACACTATGGTTAGAGCGCGCTTTCCCGACATAGATTTTTTCTGCATCGCGTCGGCATAGTTCTAATATGGGTGCAGAAACCAGCCGATCATAAATAATCACATCCGCTTGTTGCATTAAACGTAAGGCTTTGAGTGTTAATAGCTCTGGGTCACCTGGCCCAGCACCTACTAAATAGACTTCCCCTTTCGGTTTTTGCCAATGTTTTAAAGCTTCAGTAATCAGTTGATCTGCTTGAGCAATATTGCCACTAAAAACCTGTTCTCGTAGAGGACTAGCATACAAGTTTTCCCAAAAGATACGGCGTTCATCTGCGGTGTTTATTTTATCTTTTACAGCACTACGCCATTTTCCAGAAAATTCTGCTAAACGCCCAAGCTCATGCGGTATTGTTGATTCAAGTTGAGTGCGTATTTGTCGGGTGAGTACTGGGGAAGTCCCATTACTGGCCACTGCAATCATTAAAGGTGAGCGATCAATAATTGCAGGTAACATAAAGCGACAATGTGGAACGTCATCCACGCTGTTAACCAACACATTTTGGCATTCACTTAAGGCATATATTTCTGCATTTAATGCATGCAAGTTCGTGGCAGCAATCACCAACCGATATTCTGTAAGCGCAATATCGGCTTGAAATTCACGGGCAATATATTGACCTTTAGACGCGACTACTAATGCCAATAAATCATCATGTATCGTTGGTGCAATTACTGTAATAATTGCCCCTGCTTTCACCAAAAGTTGTGCCTTACGGTATGCAATGGCTCCGCCACCGACAATTAAACAAGGTTGATGTTGCAGTTTGAGTGAAATTGGTAAAAAGTCCATGTGTATCTGTCCAATTTTGAAATATTGATGTGTCTTAAGTTATTTTTCCGTGATCCATATACATCACCTGTGCATCCAAATAGCTGAGTTCTTCTAAATGGTGTGTGACATAAATTATTGGCAAGTTCGTTTGCGCTTTAATATTTTTTAAAAACGGTAAAATTTGGTCTTTTAATTTACGGTCTAAACCTGTTAAAGGCTCATCAAGCAAAAGTAAATCTGGTGAAGATAGTAGCGCTCGTCCGATTGAAATTCGCTGTGCTTCTCCGCCAGAGAGCTGATTGACACGACGCTTAAGGAGTGGCTTTATTTCGAGGAGTTCAACCACTTCATCAAAACTAAATTTGCATTCGGCAGTATTTTGAAAACGTAGTGAATATTGTAAATTTTGCATTACGTTAAGGTGCGGAAAGAGACACGCTTTTTGAAAAATTAACGCAATACGGCGTTGGTGCATGGGCACATGTAATTGGGTCTGTGCATCATCTAACAGATGTTCATTCAATTGAATAAAGCCCTCTTTGGGCTGTAATAATCCCACTATATTTTTTAAGAAAGTTGATTTTCCACTTCCCGACGGCCCCGAAATGCCCAGCAGTTGTGTTTGCATGTCTATTTGAGCGTGTAGATCAAAATTTGCATATTGAAAATGGAAGTCACATCGAAGCATGCTAGGCTCCTAACTTTCGTTGAAAGCGTTGTAAAATATAATAATTTGCAATTAAGGCAGACATGGCAATACAAACAGAAAGCACCACTAAACGCATGGCAGCTTGCTCACCATTGGGCTGTTGAATAAGTGAATAAATGGCAATTGGTATGGTGCGTGTTTCATCTGGAATATTGCCCACAAAGGTAATTGTTGCACCAAATTCACCTAAGCTACGGCTAAATCCTAAAATGCTACCCATCAAAATACCTGGTAAGGCCAAAGCCAAGCTAATGCTTTGAAAGACTTGTCTTGGATTTGCCCCTAAAGAACCTGCGACTTGCTCTAATTCTTGGTTGATCATTTGAAAAGACAAACGAATAGGTTGCACAATTAAAGGAAATGCAACAATCATGGAGGCCAAAACAGCACCCTTCCAGTTAAAGACCAACTGAATCCCCCAGTGCTGAAGCAGTTGCCCAACCCAGCCATTTGCACCAAATACAATCAGCAACATATAACCCAGCACCACAGGGGGTAAAACCATTGGTAACTGCAGTAAAGCTTCGACTAAAAATTTGCAATAAAAGTCATGCCGAGCAAGTACCCAAGCCAAGGCTATGGCAAAAGGCAGACAAAAAAGCGTTGCACACATAGCCACTTTGGCCGATAAATATAAGGCGCTCCACTCTTCAGGACTTAGCATTACATCACCCTAGCCTTTAGCGCTTAAAACCGTATTGTTTAAAAATGTGTTTTGCGGTTTCTTGTGTTTTTAAATAGTGATAAAACGCTACAGCATCTTTGTTTTGCATACCTTGTAGGGTTAAAGCGACAGGATACTCAATCGGATGGTGGCTATTCGCTGGAAACACACTGAGTATTTTCACTTTCTTGCTAATCATGGCATCTGTTCGATAGACAATACCCACGGTACATTCCCCACGCTCTACAAATGCCAATGCAGAACGTACATCATCTGTACCCACAATTCGGCCAGCCAAACTATTGAGCCAATTTAATTTAATTAAACTCTGTTTGGTATATTTGCCAACTGGCACAGATTCCATTTGACCTGTACATAGATGTCCCTGAAATGATTGTGCAAAGGCAAACTCTGGTACAGTTTTTATTTTGAGCGTACTTGTGCGGGGGCCAATTAAAACCAAATCATTAGATAAGAGCGTGTGAATGGAGTTTGCCTGTATTTTCTGTTTTTTGAGTAAATAACTCATCCAGTCTTGGTCTGCAGAAAAATAAATATCGCTGGGTGCACCTGCTTCAATTTGCTTGGCTAATGCAGAAGATGCCCCAAACACAGGAACAATTTTCACATCACTGTGCTTGGCTTGATACTGTGTTGCAATATCTGTAATTGCATTACTTAAACTTGCAGCAGCATATATTTTTACAGTTTCAGCGTGTGTGATATTCGACAGTACACACAACCCTATGATGAGAGTAGAAGGTAAACGCATTGGTAATTCCTATAGGATGAGTGAGCCCTTATACATAGCCATGATGTATTTAGAAATTAAATAAAAATGCCATTTAGACATTGCCCAATCTGTATGCTCTGGTTGGCAGGTACACGTACCAAACAATTGGCATACATTAGATTGCTTAACATATGTGATTGTTGCTTTGTTAAATTGCTTAAACGAAGGATGCCTTGTTCAAATTGAACAGACATACGTAAAAAACGTTCACGTGCATCAGGTTTTAGCGCATGGGTCATTTGCCCACTAAACCAGTTCGGTTGTTGTTGTTGATTTTGTAGCGCATTGAGTAAAGTGGATGCATAAATTTGCATGCCTACATAAACTGCAGCAGGGTTTCCAGGTAGACCGAGCAAGTAGCAATGATGCAAATTGCGCTCTGTATATTGCGCAAAAAACATGGGTTTGCCAGGTTTTTGCTTAATTTTCCAAAAGATTTGTTCAAAACCAACCTTTAGGGCCACAGGACGGACAAAGTCATAATCACCTACTGATACACCACCAGTCGTAATGATCAGGTCATATTGGTTTTTAAGTTGGTCGAATAAAGCTGAAACCGCGCCTTCATCGTCTGCTACATGAAATATGCTGACCTTTTGATTACGTGCTTTAAACCATGCTTGAATGAGCGGTGCATTGGCATCAAAGATTTTACCCGTAGCTAAATCGCTGGCCTCCATTGCAATTTCATCACCTGTAATCACCATTGCAACTTTCGGATAACGATAAACCTGTACATGCCTAACTCCCGCCATGCTTAAGGCTGCGATAGCACCGACGCTCAGCTGTTGACCGTGCTCTGCCAATCGCTGACCTTGTGCAATTTCTTCACCTATATCTCGAATATCGGTATGTGTGGCTAAATCATGGCTTAGCACAATTTTATCTGCATAGGCTTGTACAATTTCTTGCCGTGCAACAGTCGTTGTGTGCTGTGGAATTGCTGCACCCGTAAATATTCTTACAGCTTGACCTTCACGCAGGGAAATATTTGCCAATTGACCTGCGCGTAGTTCACCGACTAGTTCAAATTCTGTGTGTGCATGTACATCGCCTGTCGCACAAATTGCATAGCCATCGACAGCACTTTGTGAAAACATGGGTAAATTAAGACTTGAATATACAGCTTCCGCGAGAAAATGGTTTAAGGCATCAGAAAGAGCGACCGTTTCTGTACCTAGGCTTTGTACATTCTTAAAAATAAGTGCCAAGGCTTGATCAATTGAAATTAATCCAGCTTCCGCACCACAGGCTAAATGTCCGACCGATTGATTCATTGATATCCTCCTGCATGAGGGATATTTTTTTGCACATCAAATAAGTGAACCAAGGCGGGTAAAATGGCAATTAAAGATTCTTTAGTACCTTGACGGCTCCCTGGTAAGGTAATGACAAGGCTTTGATCAATATAGCCTGCAATACCTCGACTTAAAGCCGCATAAGGCGTCCGCTTTTGTCCAAAACTTCGCGAAGCCTCCATTAAGCCGGGAATTTCACGCTGTAACAGAGGCTGAAGTGTTTCTACAGTTAAATCTTTCGGACCTAAGCCTGTACCACCCACAGTTAAAATTAGCGGATATTGCGCTTTATGCTGTTCAACCAAAGCCAAAAGTTGTTCAGGACTATCTGATATAACTTGATAGCTGATGTTGCTAAAATTTGCTTCTTCTAAAATTTCTAAAACATTCTGCCCCGCCGTATCTGGCTTTTTACCTGCAGCAACAGTATCTGAAAGCACAATAATAGATGCGGACAAAGCTTCTTTAAGCACACGACTAAAGTGAGATTTTCCACCTTTTTTCTTCTGCAGCTTTACCTGATCCAAACATAAGTCTTCTGGTTCACAGTGCGGTTTGAGCATGTCATATAAAGTCAAACCTGCAAGGCTTACCGCAGTCAAGGCTTCCATTTCAACCCCAGTTGGGCCAATGGTTTCGACCACTGCACTAATTTCGACATGCGCTTCAAATAGTTGATATTCGACATCTGCACGGTAAATGGGCAATGGATGACACAACGGAATTAGTTCATCAGTACGTTTTGCCCCTAAAATACCTGCAATCCGTGCAGTTTTTAGCGCATCGCCTTTTTCGGTATTGCCATTTCTTAATAATTCAATGCAATGTGCCGGTGCATGAAGTATCCCTGTGGCAATTGCAGTGCGATAGCTTTCAGCTTTCATCCCGACATTTTTCATTGCATTTCCTCAATCTAGTTTTTTAAATATATTTAAAATTTTTATAAATTTATAAAGGCCATTGATAGAAAACGGGCACTTTGGCTGGTTCATCAATATCTTGGCTTAAATGGTGTTCATCATGCTGATGTGAGCAGTGTGTATGTGTCGCTGCGATTAAAGATCCTGTATGCGCGTTGGGGTCATGGTCTTTACGAATACAGCAACCTTCTACATATTGGCTACTGCCATCCATATAGAATTCTTCTTTCCACACGGGCACTTCATGCTTTACACGTTCTACTGCTTCTTCACAGGCTTGAAAAGCTTCACGACGATGCGCTGCATAGGCCATGGCAATAATTGCTGTATCGCCTATATTTAAAGCCCCAACTCGATGAACCACTCTGACATAAGACACGCCGTATTTTGTTTGAATGTCATGCTCAATTTGGCGAATCATTTTTTCGGCAACAGGTGCATAAGCGGTATATTTCAATGCTTTTACCGCTTTGCCCTCATGGTGATTACGTACAGTTCCAATAAATACTCCCACACCACCACATTCTGGAAAAGCATGGATTGTATCAAATAGCGCTTGGCTAAATAATTCACTTTGAATACGCGAAAAATCTTTGAGCATGAGTTTTAACCTCCTGCGACAGGTGACAACAACACAACAGTGCTATTTTTCGTTAAATGGTGTTGTCTAGAGATAATGTCTTCGCCGATTGCACAGGCACAGCGCTCTAGCATTGCTTCAACTTGCGGACAGGTCTGCACAATCATATTTAAGACCTCAGCAACTGTTGCATTCAAATCACACTCAAAAGTTAGCCCTTGAGGAAGTTGTTTTTCGATTGCACCAAAAGCTTCTATACAGATGTTTATGCTATGCATCGGCTTAGCCTCCAATCATGTGCATGCTAATTTTACGAAGACCGCTTGGCTGATTTTGTGCCATTAAGCTATGAAAGCCTTGTTCTTTTTGCCAAATATAAGAGGCCAATTTACTATTTAAAAGTGTGTCATTTTGCTGAGGGTAAAAACTTAATGACTCGATATCCTGCTTTAAATTCAACCCTTGCACTGAAAATAAACAATTATAAAATTCGCCTTGCGCATTTAGTCTCAAACGGTCACAGCGACCACAAAAGGAGTTTGTAATGGTGGAAATAATCCCCAAAGCTTGACCATTCACTAAGTATTGACGCGCAGGCTGTGCGCCTTGTCCTTCTAAAATCTGTACGTTAAATTGGCGGCTTAAGATTTCTAATATGTATTGTTCGGACACGACCTCTTGTTGAGTCCATTTTTTATCGCCATCTAAGGGCATAAACTCAATAAAACGTAATTCAACGTGTTGTTGCAAGGCCCATTGCACTAAAGGAATAATTTGATTGCTATTAAAACTCTGCATCAGCACAGTATTAATTTTGAGCTTCAATCCTACTTTTTTTGCTTCAGCAATGCCTTCTAGCACTGGAGTAATTTTTCTTTGCGTGAGCTGTGTAAATTGTGTTGCGTCTAAGCTATCTAAACTAATATTTAAGTCATCTAAGCCTGCTTGTTTTAAGGCCTGTGCATATTGCTTTAAATAATGACCATTAGTGGTCATAGAGATTCGTTTTAAACCCAAAGTTCTTAGTGCTTGTAGTTGTTGTACAAAATGAACAACTCCCTGACGCATGAGTGGTTCACCACCAGTAATACGAATTTGCTCAATACCGCGTTGTACCATAAATTTGCAAAATGCGTATAAAGCTTCAAAGCTGAGTAAATTATGTTTCTGCATCCATTCAGGGTGCTCAGGCATGCAATACACACATTTAAAATTACACCGATCTGTCACCGATATACGCAATTTACGCTTGTACCGCCCAAATTGATCTTGGAACGGAGTCGCTTGTAATTTTGTGATGCTATGCATACGTCTAATCCATTGCATTCAAATGCGCTGTAGATGAACAGCTCATTTGAGATGCCCTATTTTCTTGCAAGTTATTTAGCAAAAAGTGTTCCAACTTTGAGCGTTGTTTCTAAATTTTAAAAAATAAATTTTTATTGTTTAAAAACAGGGATATATTTTTGTAATTTTTGAAATGAGTACACTTCAAAACACTTTTGAAACAATGTCCCTTTTATTTTTAGCTACACACTATTCACATTAGTCATTACATGAGGGTGAGTACTTAAATATCGTAATTACAATCAAGCAGATTGCACAGAAAATGTGCGTAATTTAATCACGTGTATTTAATGTTTATAAAAAATTGAGCTGCTGATGTTGTTGTAACTCATCAAATGAATTAATGCTGTGAAAAAATAGTGCATGATTTTTAAAACGTGCCAATTGCATGTGCATTTCTGCAAAACAATGCTTTAAACTGCGCTGATTTTGTTCTAAATGCATGCATATTTTAGGCAAACTGCTACGTTTTAATAAGCAAAATGGAAATAATGCCTTGCCGTTAATTTCAACAACCGCAACTTCGCATAAAGGATGGCGTTGCATGGCCTGATGTAAGCGTGAAATGACTTTTTTAGGAATATAAGTCACATCACAGGGTACAAATAATACATAGTCAGCTTGTACGTATTGCCATGCACTTTTCATTCCCATCAAAGGCCCATGAAATCCAGCTTCATCATCTTTAAAAAACTGAATGGATGGAATTAAGCGCTCATAAATCGAATGATCGCGATGACTATTGACCCAAACTTGACCAACACGACTTTTTAAATGTTGATGAATTTTGATTAATTGAATTTCATCGTCAAATTTATGTAAGAGTTTATTAATCCCGTTCATGCGTCGGGCTTGACCTCCAGCCAAAATAACTAAGTCCGTTTGCGGGTATGTAACCTGTTTAAATATTTTCTTTTTCATTCTGCATACTCCATCTGACAGGCTTTAATGAGCCCTCGAATTTCTGCTAAACATGAACCACAGTTACCGCCTGCTTTTAAACAAGCTGTGACTTTTTTTTCATGACTAATGTTTTTTTCTTTGATGGTTTCGATAATGGTATTTTTGCCGACTTTGAAACAGCTGCACACCAAAGGCCCAGCACTGTTATTCATACTCATTGGCTGTCCTGCAAGTAAGGCCTTACGGTGCATGGCGCTTAAACGCTCACGTTTAAATAATCCCGCAACCCAATCACGATCAGGCAGCAATCCTTTAGGCGCAATATATAAACTTGCAATCAGATGACCGTCTTGCAGAACCACAGAATGGCTTAAATGTGCCGTTTGATCCTCTAAATTCAGCCATTCAAATGATTCGTCAGTAAATGGCAGCAAGTTTTTCAACTGCTGTGCCGTAGTACTGAATTTTTGACGGTCTGCAAGTTCATAGCGCGTTGCTTTTGCTGTGGTGACTTTAGTCCACCAAATTGTGTTTTGAATGGTAGATTGCACAATGTGTTCAAAGCCCTGACGCACGTACAGCACGCCTTGCCACTGTGTATAGAATGGCTGCACAAAAACAGGTGTATGTTTAAACTCAGGTTCGCCTGAAAGCGCATCAACCACTGGGTTAACCACTTTACCAATTCTCGCATCGGACGCTACCTGATCATTCCAATGAATAGGCGCAAAAACTTGCCCACGGCGTATATTGCTGCTGACTTGCGCACGTAAGATGCACAGCCCCCAATTGGATTTAACTTCAACCAATTCGCCATCTTTAACACCAAACTTCAAGGCATCTTGCGGATGAATTTCACAATATGGCTCTGCACGATGCGTACTTAGGTTTGCCGATAAACCTGTACGGCTCATGGTATGCCATTGGTCGCGAATACGGCCAGTGTTTAAAATTAAAGGATATTCGCCGCAAACTTGATATACAGGGTTAATTGCCGCTGTCGCCACAAATTTAGCTTTGGCATCCGCATGGCTGAATTGGCCTTGGGCAAACAAACGGCTAACAGCATCATCGGCTTGATCAGCTTGCCATACAGGCCACTGAGTCGGTACAAATTGGTTATAGTCTTCTAAGCTTAATTCAGTTAAACCGTGCAAGTTAAAATAACGGAATTGTTCTGCTGCATCTCTTTGCGACAAAGGCGCATTTTTATAAGCAGATAATTTCGCATGTTCTATAAAGATTTCATGAGCATTGTTAAAGTTAAACCCTGAAAAGCCCATTTTTTTCGCCACTTGCGCGACTGCCCACCAGTCTGCTTTTGCTTCCGCTGGCGCATCTAAAAAAGCCGATTGGCGTGAGATACGGCGTTCAGAATTGGTTACTGTGCCGTCTTTTTCACCCCAGCCCAATGCTGGCAGCAACACATCTGCATATTGTGTGGTATCTGTGTCTTTACAAATATCAGAGACAACTACAAATTCACATTGCTCAAGCGCGCGTTTGACTTGATCTGCATCTGGCAAACTCACGACAGGATTTGTCGCCATAATCCAAATGGCTTTGATTTTCCCGCTTTCGACAGCTTGAAATAAATCTACTGCTTTTAACCCAGCCTTGTTGGCAATAAATGGACTTTGCCAAAACTCTTGCACAAGTGTCTGATGCGCTGTGTTATCGACATCTAAGTGCGCAGCCAGCATATTGGCTAAGCCACCAACCTCGCGGCCGCCCATTGCATTGGGCTGACCTGTCATAGAAAATGGCGCTGCGCCTAATTTTCCGATTTTTCCAGTCAGCAAATGGCAATTAATAATACTGTTGGCTTTATCTACACCGCGCGAAGACTGATTCACCCCCATTGAAAATAGCGTCATAACTTTGTCAGTTTGAGCAAATTTTTCAAAAAACAGCTGTAATTTTTCTAAAGAAATACCTGTACGTTCTGCAACAGCTTCAATAGATGCTTCTGATTCACTTTGTTGCAAAGCCTGAGCTAAACCTTGTGTATGATTCGCTATAAACTCAAGATCACTATAATTATTTTTAACTAAGTACTGAAGTAAGCCGTTAAACAATGCAATGTCTTGACCAGGTAAAATTGGCAAGTGCAAATCTGCAGCTTCACATGTACTGGTAAAACGCGGATCAATCACGACAACAAATAAATCGCGTTCTTCTTTAGCTTTCATAATGCGTTGATACAGTACAGGATGGCACCAAGCAGTATTTGAACCCACCAAAACAACCATGTCAGTGTGTTCAAAGTCTTCATAGCTTGCAGGCACAAGATCTTCACCAAAAGCACGTTTATGTGCAGCAACTGCAGATGACATGCAAAGACGAGAATTGGTATCAATATTTGCTGTACCTAAATAGCCTTTTACAAACTTATTGACCGAATAATAATCTTCAGTCAGCAGCTGGCCAGACACATAAAATGCGATACTTTCGCGACCGTATTGATCAATGCATTGTTGGAATTTATTTGCAATTGCATCAATAGACTCATCCCATGTACTCACTTTACGCTCAGTTTTACGCCCCAGCATTGGGTAAAGCACACGAGTTTCTAAGCCGAGCGTATCTGCTAAGTTGCTACCCTTAATACACAGCTTGCCGTAATTTGACGGATGATTCGCATCACCTTTAGTAATTACTGTTTTACCTTGTGCTGTTTCATTTACTTCAGCAGTTATACCGCAGCCTACGCCGCAGTAAGGGCAAGTTGTTTGCGTTGTTTTAATTTTGTTTTCTGTGGAGCTTGGTAGTTCCACCATCGGGATACTATTCACTTCTGCTGGCTCCTTATTCACAAGTCTAACGAGGTGTTGCAATAATTTTTAATAATAGACTTCTTAATCATATCTATTTCAAATAAACACTTAATTCACAAAGGAAATTCCCTCTCCTTTTTAAGGATGAGGAACATAGTTCCGCAAGTGGGAGAGGATTTATATGAAAATCTCCCTCATCCTCTTAAGGAACATACAAAAATAGAGACGCATCACCCTGCTTTCTTTAATGCAAAATTCTTACCAAACAATAGTTTGTTTCGGATTGAACTAATTGGTGTTTCATCGGCAATCAATTCTGCATACCACGCACCGTCTTCTGTGTCACCAAAAAGAACTGCGCCAATGACTTTATCTTTTTGAATAATAATGCGTTTATAAATTTGACGCTTTTCATCATTCAAAATGATGTCTTCAAAATCATCCTGCGGTTCAAAGTTGCCAGCTGAAAATACGTCACATCCGCTTACTTTTAATTGTGTAGGCACTGTTGGCGCTTTAAAAGTTAAACTGCCATGTTCAGCCAAATGTGATGCACAAATGAAAGCCTGTCCCCAAAGCGGTTCAACCAGACCAAATGTTTGACTGCGGTGTTCAATACATTCCCCAACGGCATATATACTTGGGTCAAAGGTTTGCATGGTGTCATTCACCATTACACCGCGTCCGCAGCGAAGCCCTGCACTTTGTGCCAGTGCAATATTTGGGCGAATACCGACAGCAAATACTACGAGATCTGCATCTAATACCGTGCCATCCTGCAAACGTAATTGTGTCACATGACCATCTTGCCCTATTAACTCTTGGGTATTCGCTGCGGTCAAAATACGAATGCCTTTTTGCTCAATCGCTGATTTCAGCATCAGGCTGGCTTTTTCATCCAGCTGACGGTCCATAATACGATCCATCAAATGCAGTACCGTAACGTTCATGCCACGCTGTTTCAGACCATAAGCTGCTTCTAGCCCTAATAAACCGCCGCCAATCACCACTGCATTTTTCTTGGTTTTGCAGTAGTCCAGCATTTTGTTGACATCATAAATATCACGGAAGCTTAAAACGCCTTTTAAGTCAGTACCCGGTATTGGCGGAATAAACGGTTTAGAGCCTGTCGCTAAAATCAGACGGTCATAATCGATGACCAAGCCTTTTTCTGTGTAAACCTGCTTACGCGGACGGTCTATGCGTACCGCAGCATCACCTGCAACAAAACGGATGTTTTTACCTTCATACCATGCATGAGGATGCAGCATAATATCTTCAATCGTCTTATCGCCAGATAGCACTGGCGAAAGCATAATACGGTTGTAGTTCCCCCATGGTTCTTCACCAATGACCGTAATTTCATAACGATCAGGTGCCATGTCCAGCAAATCTTCTAAGCAGCGCATACCGGCTAAACCATTACCAACCAATACCAATTTCATCAGCTGGGACGATGGCGCATTGTTGGTAATATAAGTTTTTTGAGCAGTTGGGCTGATCAGTACACGGCCATTTTCAATTTTGCTTGGAAAAACCAGTAATTTTTGGTCTTTGTCTTCTAAGCAGCGGCCTGTAGCAAGGCTAAAATGCTGTTTATAAATAGGTGATGCAACAACACGTTCACCTTGCAAGTCACCAATGATACCGCGTGACATGACATAAGCTTGGCTAAACGGGTCTTGATTGCTCAGCGCATAAACCCGCTTTTCAGCACCTACTCGGAAAATCGCAATTTGCTGATCGCCAATTAAAGCACCTACACCTGTATTTGGCGTAATGTCATCCAAGGCACAAACATCAAACCATTCTAAATCATTCATTTCTTTTAAAATTGTCATATTCTTTATCCTTCCTGAACTTTTATTCCAAACCTTTAGAAATAGCTGTGAATGAAATAAAAGTTCCAATACCTAAATTTGTTATGCTTCTACTACTGGGATACGGTTTACATCACGCTCAGATTCTGTTTTTGGGCGAATCTGACCGCGTACAGAAGCAAACTGAATATGCGGGTCTTGCTGTGCTTCAGCCTTAGCATTAATGAAGGTTTTAAAGCGTTTACGTACCTCTGGGTCTTCCACTGCTGTACGCCATTCATCTTGGTAAGTACCAACCACATGGTTCATACGGCGCTCAAGTTCAGAAGCTAAGCCAAGTGAGTCATTCACAACGACATCTTTCAGATAGTCCAAGCCGCCTTCCATATTGTCACGCCATACCGAAGTACGCTGTAAACGGTCTGCAGTCTGAATGTAGAACATAAAGAAACGGTCGATATACTTAATCAAAGTTTGAGTATCTAAGTCTGAAGCCAACAATTCTGCATGACGCGGTTTCATACCGCCGTTACCGCAGACATATAAATTCCAGCCTTTTTCTGTCGCAATGACTCCGACATCTTTACTTTGCGCTTCAGCACATTCACGTGTGCAGCCTGATACTGCCATTTTCAATTTATGCGGTGAACGCAGGCCTTTGTAGCGGTTTTCTAGGAAGATCGCCAAACCTACTGAGTCGTCTACGCCATAGCGGCACCAAGTACTGCCGACACAAGATTTCACTGTACGCAATGATTTACCGTATGCATGACCAGACTCAAAACCAGCAGCAATCAATTTTTCCCAAATTTCAGGCAGCTGATGCACTTGTGCACCAAACATATCAACACGCTGACCGCCTGTCAGTTTGGTATATAGACCATATTCTTTCGCAATTTGACCAACAGCAATTAAACCATCAGGAGTAACTTCACCGCCCGCCATACGCGGCACGACTGAATAAGAGCCGTCTTTTTGTATGTTGCCTAGGTAGTAGTCATTACTGTCTTGCAAGCCTGCATGGCTTGGTTTAAGTACAAAGTCATTCCAGCAAGACGCTAAAATATTGGCAGCTGTCGGTTTGCAGATATCACAGCCCAAACCATGACCATGCTGCTGAATTAAATCATCAAAGGTTTTAATTTCATTCACACGTACCAAGTGATACAGCTCTTGGCGAGAGTAAGCAAAATGTTCACAAATATGGTTATTTACAGTCACACCTTGACGCTGCAGCTCAGACTTAAGCACTTGCGTCACCAATGGTGCACAGCCGCCACATGCAGTTGCAGCTTTCGTACATTTTTTAAGTGCGCCTAAAGAAGTCGAACCATCCGCAATTGCAGAACAGATATCCGCTTTAGATACGTTGTTGCATGAGCAAATCGTTGCGCTGTCTGGCAGCAGATCTACACCGCTACCGCCCGCTTTACCTGAAGCTTCTGCAAAGCCCGGCATAATCAGGCTTTCTGGGCTTTCTGGTACATCCAGATCATTCAGCATCATTTGCAAAAGATCGTTATATTCTTTTGCACAGCCCACTAGAACCGCACCTAGCAGTTTAGTTTTTTCAGCATTCACCACAATCTTTTTATAGACTTGCGCCGCTTCGTCTGCATAAAAATAGCTTAAAGCATTTGGTGTCATTGCATGCGCATCACCAACTGATGCAACATCCACACCCATCAGTTTCAACTTGGTGCTCATGTCTGCACCAGCAAATGCGTTACAGCTTTCATCCATAACGTGCTTTGCAGCTATACGCGCCATGTCATAGCCCGGTGCAACTAAGCCATAAATTTTATTCTGCCAAAGCGCACATTCACCAATGGCATAAATGTCTGGGTTTGAGGTTTGGCAATGATCATTAATCACAATACCGCCACGCTCGCCTATGGCTAAACCGCTTTGACGCGCTAATTCATCACGTGGACGAATACCAGCAGAAAATAAAATGATGTCGGTTTCAAGTTCAGAACCATCACCAAACTTCATCACGTGTTTAGCTTCCGCGCCATCTTCAATACAAGATGTTGCTTTTTGGATATGTACTTTTACACCTAAATTTTCAATTTTAGTACGCAGTACTTTGCCGCCTAAATCATCAATTTGCACTGCCATTAAACGTGGTGCAAATTCCACAACATGCGTTTCTAAGTTTAAATCACGCAGCGCTTTCGCTGCTTCTAACCCCAACAAACCACCACCAATCACCACACCTGATTTTGCATTCAAGCTTGCAGCACGGATAGCATCTAGGTCGTCAATGGTACGGTACACAAAACAGTTTTCGCGTTCATTGCCTGGAATTGGCGGTACAAAAGCGTATGAACCTGTAGCCAGTACTAATTTGTCATAAGAAAGAATATCACCATGATTCGTCGTTACCGTTTTATTGCGCTGATCAATTTCAACTGCTTTGGTGCTTAGGCGTAAATCAATACCGTATGCATCAGCAAAGTCACTACGGCAAAGGGTTAAGTCTTTTACAGATTTTCCGCTGAAATATTCAGTTAAGTGCACACGGTCGTAAGCTAGACGCGGCTCTTCAGCTAAAATGGTTAATTCAACATCATCACCTGCGTGTTCCAGTACAGATTCAATAAACTTGTGGCCTACCATGCCATGACCAATCATGATGATTTTCATATTCTTTCTCCGCAATATTTTCTTTTGCGCAGCCTAAGCCTCTTTGCGCTTAGGCTGCCATTTGTATTAGTTTTGAGCTTCAGCTAGATTTCGTTCATTCACAGCTTGTTCAAACAGACGCTGTTCTTTTTCTTTATGCTCTACAGAGAAGCGGATCATCAGCACACAGCTTGCAGCAATAACCACTAGACCGCCCAACACCATAAGCGTGGTTTGAATATCCAACATGCCTTTAAGCAAGAATCCTGCAGCTACCGCACCAACGTTACCGCCTGCGCCGATAATGCCTGCCACGCCGCCTAAAGCATCACGGTCAATGAATGGCACCAAGGCATAGGTTGCGCCGCACGCCATATGGGTGAAGAGTGCGAATACTGTCATGGCAAGAATGGCGAATATTGGTGTGCTCATTTGCGAGAACAGAATTAAAAATAGGCCTTCAAGTAGAATCATGGCAAACAGAACTTTGGTACGTCCGTCTAAGCCTTTTTTAGTTGCTACCTTGTCTGAAACAATGCCACCGAGCGCACGGGCAAACAGTGCCAAAAGTCCGAAAATACCTGCAGCCATGCCTGCTTCTTTTAAACCAAATTGGAAGTTGTCGACGTAATACAGCGCAATAATGTTGTGAATAAAGATTTCGATGCCAAAGCAAGCGGCATAGGCGCCAAATAAAATCCATACGCGATAGTTACGTGCAGCGTGCATGAGAATGGCCACACCGCCTTTTTTATCTGAACCAACCGCTACACCTTGTTCACGTAGTTCTTTAAAGTCACCTTGTGGGCAGTCTTGGGTAAATTTCCAGTACATTGCACCCACGATCAGCATCATCACACCAGGTACAATCAGTGCAATACGCCAGCCCATCGCTTGCTCTACACCAAACATAACGAGTGCACCAAGCAGTAATGGCATTAAAGCTTGTGTTGCACCACCGCCTGCATTACCCCAGCCTGCGGTTGCCGCATTGGCTGTACCCACCACATTAGGCGCAAACATAATGCTTGTATGGTATTGCGTGATGACAAAGCTTGCGCCGATCGCACCGATCAGCAAGCGGAAAAATAGAAAGGATTCATAACTATTTGCAGAGGCCACGCCAAAGACAGGGATACTGCCGATGATTAATAATGCTGTATAAGTTTTACGTGGACCGTATTTATCACATAAAGGCCCAACGATCAGACGGACTAAAATCGTGATTGCAACTGCGGCAATATTGATATTGGCAATTTGATCTTTCGTGAGGTGAAATTCGCCTGCAATCACTGGCATCAAAGGCGCACAGGCAAACCAAGCAAAGAAACAAACAAAGAATGCGAGCCAACTCATGTGGAAGGCCCGCATTGCTGATGAAGAAAAATTAAATAGACTTATTTTTGTGGCTTTTTTGGCATTTAAATTTGAAGACATAGCTTCCAACTCCTGAACTGAACGTATACAAGTTGCTGATATGTAGTGACATAGCAGAAACGATCAGAACGGACATCGTTGGCCGTCTTACAAATTTTATTTAAGTCGTCTTTGACTTTCTTGAGTATATGCACTCATCATGCCAAGTTTGGCTTTGTAATTTTAAGTTACTGTTAAATATTAATTTATTTTTAACTGTGTGTGTAAGTGTTTTGATAAAACTTAATTACAATATGTAATTTTGCATTTTCCCCAAAATTAACATTTGCTTAAATAGCTTAATCTTGATGCATCATTGCATTATAAAGGTGCAGGCATGTATAAGCTGTGGCATAAAAGCTTTGAAAATTCATATAATTTTCAGTTTGTACTGACTTTTATCACTTGGCATTTAAATTGCTTGTCTTATTAAATTTCATTTCAGGACGGCCCTGAGTTTTTGCATGCCAAAACTAAAAATAGCACTCATCGATGATGATGTAGAACGTGCATCTTTTATTAAGTCCTCTTTAATCGAACATAGTTTCGAAGTTGTGGCTTGCCTGATGATTGATCATTTGAATACTACAGATCTACAGACCTTACATGCCGATGTCATTCTTTTAGATATGGATCACCCACAGCGTGACATTATTGAAAGTTGCGTAAGTCAGTTTGATTTACCCACTGTGCTTTTTACCAAAAATTCGCATAAGGACACCATTAAAAATGCCATTGAAGCTGGTGTAACGGCTTATATTGTAGATGGCATTGATCCTGTAAAATTAGACAGCATTTTAGAAATTTCGATTGAGCAATTTAAAAAGCATAAAAAACTACTCAAAGATTTAAATGAAACAAAATGCAAATTAGCAGACCGTAAAGACATTGAAAAAGCCAAAGTGATGCTGATGCAAATCCATCACATTGAAGAAGATAAAGCATTTGCTTTGCTCAGAAAAAATGCCATGAGCCAACGTATGACCATGGGTGAAATGGCACGTCGATTAATCGATGCGCAGGCCTTACTTCAAACTCAATTTAAAGACTAAAGATCGACCATGAATGATTTAGAAAAAACGGATATTCAGCTCGGCTATATACCTTTACTGGATTGCACTGCAATACTTTGGGCACAGCATCAGGGCTATTTTAGCGAGCAAGGTCTCGAAGTAACTTTGGTTAAAGAAGCATCATGGGCCAGTCTACGTGATCGTATGGCATTTGGCTTATTGGATGTGACACATTGTTTGTCGGCCATGCTTCCTGCAGCTGCAACAGGAGATGATCATTTAGGTATTCCGCTACAAACTTCACTGGTGTTAAGTACAACACGTGCTTTTATTAGTTTAAGTCAGCAGTTGTGTTATGAGTTGAATATCGCATCTACAGATACACCTGCAGATTCTGCCAACAAAATTACCCAAGCCATTCAGGACGGTAAAAAAATACAATTGGCACATGTATTTAAGCAGTCTATTCATCATTACTGCTTACGTGAATGGCTAGCTCTGGCCAATACTGAATTGGCCCAAAACTATCGCTTAGCGACTTTACCACCGCCGTATATGGTTGAAGCCATTGCTGCACAGTTAGTTGATGGTTTTTGCGTAGGCGAACCGTGGAACATTCAGGCACAGATTCAGGGCTATAGCCAAATTATTGCGGAAAGTCGCCAGATTATTCCCGAAGTTGCCGATAAGGTTCTTGCCACAACACAAGAATGGGCGTTGCAACATCCCAACACACTTATAGCTGTGAAGAAAGCAATACAGAAAGCACAGCACGATTTAACGCATTTAGATCGACTGGACGAGGTATGGAAAATGCTCGAAGCCAGTGAAATTATTCGTTTTAGTTGCTCTGATCATTTGCATGTTGAAAGTTTTTATAAGATTCAAAATATTATTCGTAGCTTTGGTGTGCAAAAAGCACCTCAAGTTGATAATTTTAAATGGATTGTGCAACAAATGTGCAAATGGGAACAATTAGAATTAAGTCTGTCAGACATAGAGCAGATTGCTCAGCAGTGCGTGGGTCTAACTAATGCGTAGAACTGTTAAATTCTCAATTCGCCTATGGTTTTTGTCATTATAGAATGCAAATTTCCAAAATTGCTTTCTCATTTTTAGAATTAAATTCGAATAAACCATTCAAAAAACTCAACATGGCACAAAAATCGCTTATGTATCATTAGCCCTGTACAGAGCGTATAGATGATCCTAAGCGATATGCCAAGTGCATGAATTTTGAGACTGATTTTTATGTCGATTACTTTTTCAAGGTTTTCTGAATATTTTATAGCTGTTGCGAAGTCTGGAAGCTTACGAAAAGCAGCAGAACAACTTTTTATCTCCGTTTCAGCAGTACATCGACAAATTGTATTGGCTGAAGAAGAACTAGGCGTCGCATTATTTGAAAGACTGCCACAGGGTTTAAAGCTTACGCTTGCAGGTGAACTACTCTATGCAGACCTACTTAAATGGCAAAAGGAATTTCAATTAACACGGATACGTTTTGATGAAATTCAAGGTTTGAATCGGGGTAATATTCATATTGGTTTTATTTCTGCGCTCAACGACAGTTTTGTATTGGACAGTATCCAAGATTTAACTCAAATGTATCCATGGATTAACATGAACATTTGTATTCACAATAGTGAGGTTATTTCTAAAAAAATTATTGATGCTGAGCTCGATTTTGGCATTATTTTAAACCCACAAAGTCACCATCAATTAGAAATTCTCTCTTTTATTGAAATTCCACTGGGCTATACCCTTTCACCCTCGCACCCATTGGCCACAGCAGAAAAAATTTATTTATCTGATACGCTGAGCGAACGTCATATTATGCCCAGCGAGCCTTTAGTGATTAGTGAATATGTGCATACTTTGTATAAACATCATAAATTTACACCCATACAAAAAATTGAATGTAATGATATTCGTATGATGAGTGCTTTAATTAAGCAGAATTTAGGCATTGGCTTAATGTCTTATATGGATGCCTTACCTTTAATTAAAACAGGCGAATTAATCTTTAAACCCCTGCATGAAAAAGGGATTCACCGTTTAACGATTGCACTATGTGTAGCATCAAAGCGTCAAACCACTAAAATATCTAAAATTATGATTAATCAAATGATCGAACAAATCGAAATCATTAAAAATCAGCTCAAGGTTATATAAAATAACGTTTTATTTAACTGGTGAACGAATTAAATCCACTTCATAAAAATTTAAAAAAATCATAAAACCAGTATCAAGTACTAGTTTTATGATTCATTTCGGTCAGAGCATCAATCTAAAGGATTACCGACAATATTACTAATAATCCCTTTCATAATGTGCTCACCTTGCTCTTGTTTTAAGTCTTCATACCATTGACGGGTAATGGCTTCGTCTTTCATGTGGGTCACATCACAACGCTTACGTGCACGTAATACCAATTCATTGGCACGTTCATTTCGTTTATTTTGATAGCGTCTTAAGGCATCTTGTAACCCCAAAGTATTAATTTGCAAGGCACGCGCCAAGTAAATCGCATCTTCCATGGCTTGGCAGCCACCTTGGCCAATGTCTGGCGTCGTACTATGTGCGGCATCCCCCACAATGACCACACGGCCTTTATAAAAATCTGCAAAAGGTTCAATATCGTGAATTTCAACGCGGTTGGTTTTTTGCTCATCCACTGCCTCAATCAGCTTTTGTACGGGCTCACACCAACCTTTAAAATATTCTTTAAACAAGGTTTTATATTGGCTACGGTTATTTTCTAAACCCACTGGCAGTGGCACATCAAAAAAGAAATAGAAACGATTTTCTGCAACGGGCATCAGTGAAACACGTTTACCTTCACCGACAAAAGTTGTCCACTGATCTGCAGCTGCAAATTCTTCTGAAATATTGACCAAACCATTCCAATTAACATAACCGGCATAGCGACGATCAACCTGTGCACCTAATACATAAGCACGAGTAATGGAGTGTGTCCCGTCTGCCCCGACCAATAAATCGCAACTGGTTGTGCTTCCATCTGCAAACTGAATTTTGACGGTGTCGTTGTGCTCGGTAAAAGCCGTCATTTTTTTGGCCAAATGAATATCTTCGCGACCAAATTCATCCATCAGCATATTTTGTAAATCTGCGCGAGACACAGGATATGGACGCTGACCGACTTCTTCAATCAGTGGATACAAGCTGAACTGCGTCATGGTATCGCCACTGAGGCCATCAATATAAGCCAAATAGTCCATTTTACCGCCAAGCTTTTCTACTTGTTCCGTTAAGCCAAGGTAATTTAAACACTTTACACCATTTGACCATAGGGAAATTGCGGCACCAATTGGTAAGATCTGTTCAGCTTGTTCATAAATACTGACTTGATGCCCAAATTTTTTCAGTGCAATGCCTGTGGTTAACCCCGCCATACCTGCACCAATAATTGCAATTTCCATCTATAACTCCCGTATTTATTTCATCATCTGAGTCATAAAAAGCGAAAAGCGTGCCATTTTTTTTAAATCAGATTAAAAAAAACAAAAAGTTGGCACAGGCTGTGCTTCTAAACACCTTGTAAGGCTTGTTTTTATCGAATGTTCAAAATTCATCAAGATGATGCAAGTGTGATGTTTAAAACGATCAAACCTGAATGGATTTTTATAAATGGCAACATTATTCGCCCCTATTTTTGATATTCCTGCACAATTACAAACACTAACGAACTTAGCAGATGCCCGTATTGGTGCAAAAATTGTGGAATGTTCCGATGATTTTTTTGCAGAAGCTAAGCGTATGCTTCAATTTGAAGCACCCATATTTGTAGAAGATAAATTTGACGACAATGGCAAATGGATGGATGGTTGGGAAACACGCCGTAAACGCCACAGTGGTTATGATTGGGCGATTGTGCAATTAGGCGTTGCCGGTCGTATTCAAGCCTTTGATATCGACACAACCTTTTTTACCGGTAATTATCCAGCTTCAGCTTCGGTCGAAGCCTGCTATGCACCAGATGGCGACCTGAGTCAGGCAGAATGGGGGAGCCTTTTAGATAACTCTGTTTTAGGGCCGAGTCAGCATCATGTATTCGCTGCTAAGTCACAGCAGCTATTTAGCCATGTACGTTTAAATATATTTCCAGATGGTGGCGTGGCACGTTTTAAAGCCTATGGCACAGTTGAAGTGCAGCTACAAGATGTAGAACAAACGATAGATTTGCTGGCGCTTGAAAATGGCGGTCGCGTCATCGCATATAGCGATGCGCATTTTGGTCACCCACGTAACTTAATCAATCCTGGTCGTGGCATTAATATGGGTGATGGTTGGGAAACAAAACGCCGCCGTGCACCAGGGTTTGACTGGTGCATATTGGCTTTAGGCCAAAGTGGTTCTATTGAAAAAATTGACATTGATACTGCACATTTTAAAGGAAATTATCCTGCGCAAGTTTCAATTCAAGCAGTGTATATCGAAGATGCAACAGATCCGCAGTTGATTCCGCAAAGTATGTTCTGGCCTTTCCTGCTGGAAGCGCAAGACATGCAGATGGATCATATCCACACTTTCCTTTCAGAAATTTTAGAGCATGAAAAAATCTCCCATATCCGTGTGAATATGATTCCAGATGGCGGCATTAGTCGTATACGTCTTTGGGGCAAAATTGCGGGATAAAAAGTGATGAACATGACTTTTGATCTTCAAACAATTCACATCGAACCACTCACAAAGGCCAACTTTGCCGCTTTTGGTGAAGTCATCCAATGTGCAGAGCAAGATTTCTTCCATATCAATAATGCACATACAGAGCGCTATCATGCGATTGCTGTGACCCAAACAGACCAAGCTCAATCGGGCATTAGTATTTTTCGTAATATCAAATCTACGGTATTACCTTGTACAATCTGCATGTTAGAGCGCCATCCCTTAGGGTCTCAGGCTTTTATTCCTATGCATGGACAGATTTTTTTAATTGTTGTGGCCCCTGCTTTAGATGCCAACCAACCAGATCTAAGTCAGTTGCGTGCGTTTATCAGTAATGGTGAGCAAGGGGTCAATTATCATGCAGGTACATGGCATCATCCTCTTCTGACGCTTGAAGCACCCAGTCAGTTTGTGGTGATTGACCGTATTGGTACAGGGCAGAATTGTGATGTGATTCAATTTGCTACTCCAATTCAGCTCTGTACTACTTAGTAGCAAGAGCAAGGTTTTTTAAATTTATTCGTCATCTAAAACAAGCACTTTAGTGCTTGTTTTTTTATCTCAATTATCAGTTTTTAAAATATCTGTCGTTCTACGGCATCAACGTTACATATTCTAAAGTGCCTACCCAATTTTAGAACTCATAAAAAGCCCACAAAATGTGGGCTGTATTAAAGTGTTCGTTATGAATCTAGCGTATGACTACTTTAATATGGTGTTTTCACCAATGTTTTAGACACATTCACAGTCGCTTTGGGTTTAAAAAGACTGAGGTGGTTAAACACAATGTTCAGTAAAATTGCCATTACGCAAGTAGAGCTGATCCCTGAATGAAATAAGGTTTGCACCCATTTTGGAAAATTTGCATAGAAGGAATGATCAATAATTGGAATCATCCCTGCTGCAATTGCGGTCGCGACAATAATCAAATTCTTTTGTTCATTGTAGTCAATTTTAGCTAAGGTACGAATACCGCTGGCCGCTACTGTGCCAAACAGCACTAGGCCTGCACCGCCTAATACAGGCACAGGAATAGCTGCAATAAGGCGCCCCATAATAGGTAATATCCCAAGTACAACAAGAATTAGGCCTCCTGCTGCTACAACGAAACGGCTTTTTACTCCAGTAATAGCTACCAAGCCGACATTTTGTGCAAATGCGCTTTGCATAAATGACCCAAAGATTGGTGCGGCAGCACTCGACAACATATCTGCACGTAAACCATTGGTAATACGCTCTGCATCCACTTTTGTATCTACAATTTCCCCAACAGCAATAATGTCTGCAGTGGTTTCCGTCATAATCACCAAAGTGACAATCAGCATGGCAATAATCGCACTGAGTTCAAAGGTTGGCATGCCGAAAGCAAAGAAACTTGGGAACTGAATCCAACTGCCGCTTGCAACTTTAGAAAAGTCACCAAAACCAAAGGCATAAGCTAAAACTGTCCCTAAGATAATCGCCAGTAAAATAGATAAGCGACGAATAGTCGCATTACACGTTAAATTCAGCGCAATTACGATCGCTAAAGTTAAAAACGCTAAGCTAATGTTTTCTGCACTTCCCCATTCAGGCGCTTTGTTGTTGCCGCCCATCATCCAACGTACGGCAACGGGTAATAAAGACAGGCCAATGACGGTAATCACACAACCAGTCACAATAGGCGGGAAAAAACGGATAATTTTTGAAAAATACGGCGCTAAAAAGAAACCGATAAGTGAAGCGACAATCACTGCGCCATAAACTGCAGAAAGTCCACCACCCGTTGTCACAATCGCAATCATGGTGGCAACGCCCGCAAATGATACGCCTTGTACCAAAGGAAGCTGTGCGCCAATGTATTTCACGCCTATGGTTTGCAGTATGGTCGCCAAGCCACCGACAAACAGCGCAGCTGCAATCAATAAGCCGATTTGTGCCGCTTCTAAGCCCGCTGCAGTACCAATAATCAATGGTGGCGCAATAATACCTCCATACATGGTCAGCACATGCTGTAAACCGTATGCCAGGCTTTTGCCTGCACCTAAATATTCATGTTCTGGTGAAATGCTTTTTTCGTGTTCTGTCATTGTTATATTCCCCTATATTTTTCAACATTTATTTTCAATTGAAGCGCTTAACTGCCACGGTAAGTTGAATACGCAAATGGGCTGATCAGCAAAGGAATATGAAAATGCTGTGAGGCATCTTGTACATCAAAATGAATGACCACTTTTGGAAAAAAGGTCTGCAGTCCTAAAGCTTGAAAATAGGTTGCTGTAGAAAACTCTAAGCTGTAAGTGCCGGCGCTAAATTCGTTTAGTCCGAAGTCTGTAACCCGTCCATCTGCATTGGTGAATGCAGCGCCTAAGAGCTGCCCAGCGCCATTAAAAAGTTCAATTTTTACATTGGCTGCCGGTTTGCCCAACGTTGTATCTAAAATGTGGGAACTGATCATGCATTGAGCTCCTGCGTTAATCTTAATAAGGCAATTTCAGTCAGCTGCTGATGCACAATGCGCTTCTCTGTATCTGGATCATTCATTAGCCGGTAACGCAGTGCGTGCAGCACATCTTCACTGTTCAGGCCAGTAGCTTTAATTAAAAAAATGTAGCCGTACTTTTTTTCATAAGCGATATTGCCGGCCAAAAGCGCTTGCTGCATTTCTGCATCGTTGCAAATGCTGGCCTGCTCACGCTTAGAAAAATCCTGTTCTTGATCGCTTAAAGTGGCCTGTGCCTGTTTTTCACCTATACGCGGATGATTGTCTAAAGCGCTCTTAATTTCAGACCACTGCCAAGTTTTTGTCTGTTGTTTTGCCTGTATCAACAGGTCTTCAACAGATGCATAAGGTCGCTGCGCTGTTAGTTCACTGACCCAGCTTTTAATTTGCACACAGTGCTTTAAAAAAGATTTTGCATCCGATTCAGATGCTTGATTAAATTCAGCAAGTTGCACTGTTAAATCGCCTAAAAATTGAATATTTGTTCAAATTTTTATTTTGCAATATCAATGCCAAATCAGTTAAAAAATGAAATTTTGCTTTTTTAAAGCAAAAAAAATAGGAGCTAAACTCCTATTTTTTTAAATACTTATGATTAATTTTGGCGATGCGTTTTCTGCCAATGCAAAGCAATATCCCCACGTTTGCAAATCCACACTTTTTCGTGAGACTGTACATAATCTAAGAACCGTTGCAGTGCCTTAAAGCGCCCAGGCCGCCCTAAAAGACGGCAATGCATGCCAATCGACATCATTTTTGGAGCAGTTTCACCTTCGGCATACAACACATCAAAACTGTCTTTTAAATATTGATAGAAATGCTCACCCGTATTGAAACCGCCCGCTGAGCTGAACTTCATATCATTGCATTCTAATGTATACGGTATGATCAAATGCGGACGGCTTTGCCCTGCACTGTTCGTTAAGGTGCTCCAAAATGGCAGGTCATCGCCATAGTGGTCGCAATCATATTGAATTTGCGGAAACTCAGCCAGTAGCTGACGGGTATTTGGGCTGTCACGTCCGGTGTACCAGCCAATCGGTGCTTGACCAAACAGTGCTTCTAACACACTTATCGCCTGATCCATGTGCTGACGCTCAATCTCAATCGGCAGGTTTTGATAGTGTAGCCAGCGCTGCCCATGCGACACCACATCATAATTGGCTTCCTTAATCGCTTGTACCACATGCGGATTACGCGCCAGCGCCATGCCAACGCCAAAGATGGTCATGGGTAGCTGACGCTTTTGAAATTCTTCGTGAATACGCCAAAATCCAACTCTTGAACCATACTCATACATTGAATCCATCGACATGTGCTTGGCTGGAAAGCTTGCTGCACCAACAATTTCAGATAAAAACTGTTCTGAACCAGCATCTCCATGTTCGACGTGATTTTCGCCACCTTCTTCATAATTTAAAACAAACTGCACAGCAATGCGGGCTTGATCTGGCCACTGTGCAAGGGGGGGGGTTCCATGATAGCCAATTAAGTCTCTGGAATAGTCCTGCTGCTGAATTTCATCAATGAGCGCTTGTCCGCGCAAATAAGGTACTGACACTGGTATTTCCTAATTATCTATATCAAATAGTAAAAAATATTTAACTGAGTGCTAGCAATTAGTGCGCCAAGAATTCAATTTGCGTGATATGAATGCATCTTCTTAATCAGCAAGCTCGAAATAAGTGCTTTCTATGCATCAGAAAATTTCATGCCTCAAAATAAATCAAAGCATCTGCATCACTAATGCATTTCAGCATCAAAGGTAGTGCTATAAAACTGTATTCAGCCTTTAGAAAAAACTAATTTGTTCTAAATTTTCTTCGACTATTTCCAGCCATGCCCGCACAGCTGGGGTCATCGGAACAGTTCTGTTCCACGCCATGCTTAAAGTCCAGTTAATATGTGGCTCTTGTAAAATACTATAATTAAACTTTTCAGCACTGAGCTGTTCGCAATACTTTTCTGGCAGTAATGCAATTCCGACATCGGAATCCACCAGTTTGCTGATAAAGTCCCATTGACTGCTTTTACACACGACTTTGGGTTCAAAGCCCACATCATTGGCTGCTTTTAAAATAATTTGATTCAGCCTAAACGTATCATTAAATAGTAAAAAAGATTCTTCTTTCAGTTCAATTAATGACACGGTTTTCCGTTTGCCCCAGCCGGACTGCTTACGCGAGAGCAGACACATCGGGGAATCTACAATTGGAATACCGCTTAATGCAGGTTTGAGATGGCCTAAAATAATCCCAACATCTACTTTTCTAGCCAAAATAGCCGTTTCAATACTGGTTGCGCCGACTTCAAAAAAACTCAGTTCGATATTGGGATACAGCTTATGAAATTTTGCAATTAATCTACTAAACATAGATGAGCCTATCGGTGGTAAACCGATGCTTAATGAACCTTGTTTGAGTTGCTGGATGTTGGCGACAGATGCATACATTTGTCGCTGTTGCTCTAGCATCGACAACGCATGTTTATAGATTTGTTCACCAATGGCCGTTAAAGCGACATCACGTTTACGCCCAGCCTGCCCCTTGTGAAATAAAGATCCGCCGATTTCTTCTTCTAAGGCATCAATGATTTTACTGACCGTCGGCTGACTGACAAAAGATTCATCGGCTGCTTTTGAGAAACTTTGCAACTGCACAATATTCACAAAAACATTCAGGCTTTTCATGTCCATAATTAATTATTCAAAATATGCATAATTATTTTTCAATTATTCATAATTTGCCTATCTGGTCAATTTTAAAATAGTCCTCAGTTGTTTAGTACAGTCTGATCTCTATGTTTAATTTAGCTAAAATTCAGCATGCTTCTATTATTGCACTGCAGTTAGGACTGCTGACTGCGATTTGGTGGCTTGGCGCATGTATTCAGCAGTGGCTGAATTTGCCCATCTCTGGCGGCGTGATTGGATTACTGCTGGTTTTAGTTGCCTTGCTGTCAGGTGTAATGAGGCTAGATTGGATTAAAGCAGGTTCCAGCTTTATTTTGGGCGAACTGGTGCTGCTATTTATTCCTTGCGTTGTCGGCATTATGAAATATAAAGACTTATTTATTAGTCAAGGCTGGCAACTCGTTTTGAGTGTTGTCATTGGTACCATCATTGTGATGACCATTACTGCGCTCACTGTTGCATGGGGCTTTAAGATGGAAGCTGCTTGGACGAACAAACGCAGTGCTTTAAAAACACAGCCACAGCAAGGAAAATAAGGTTGATCACATGAATACTGTTTCAATTGTTTGCCTTTTTGCCACCATTGCAGGCTACTTATTGGGTAAAAAGTTTTATAAAAAATACCCACTGATTATTTTTGCACCTGGCATTTTTGTCCCTACGATTATTATCATTGTATTGGTGATGAGTGGCGTGAGTTATGAAACCTATATGCTGGATGCGAAATGGTTGATCTGGATGCTCGGCCCTGCAACGGTGGCCTTTGCACTGCCCATTTATGAATACCGAAAGCTAATTCAAAAGCATGCCTTTGCAATTTGTTTAGGCATTATTGTGGGTATGCTGGCGGGCATTGTGAGTTCTTTTTATTTGGCCAAATTATTCCAGTTTGATGCTGCCACATCTTATAGTTTAATGGCGCGCTCAATTTCAACGCCATTCGCGATGGAGCTGACCTCAAATATCGGTGGCTCAGTCGAATTGGTAATCGTATTCACCATGATTACCGGCACTGCTGGTGTGATGCTGGGTGATATGATTTTGGCAGCGCTAAAACTGAAATCACACTTTGCGCAAGGCGCATCTTTAGGAAATTCTGCGCATGGCTTTGGCACCAGTCACGCCTTTTCCCGTCATGCTGAAGAAGGTGTAGCAGCTTGTTTAACCATGGTGCTCGCTGGGGTATTTATGGTGCTGGCAGGGCCATTTTTAATCCGCTGGACAGTAGCTTTGCTCTAAGCAAAGATAATCAACTTTCATTTAAAAACTGTAGCATTTTATTTATATGTTGCAGTTTTTTTTAGTGATTATTTTTTTCAATATGTCTGTCCTTAAGTTAATCCACATCTTCTAAGCGCTTATTAGCCCAGCCCTCTGCAATTCAGCGTATACTGTTTGATTAAATTTCATATTTTTTGCGCATAGCGCAGCCTTGAGCAAGCAATGTCTAAAAATCTAGCTACCCTCATCGGTTTTAGTGCCATTTTGCAATGGTCTTCGATTGTCGGTCTGTTAAAAACAGTTAGTTTCAGTATTGGCCCAGACCTTGCCGTCACGTTTATGTACACGTTCAGTACTGTCATTTTGCTTTTGCTATTTCGTATTCCAAAACTGAAAGACATTCCACGTGGTTATTTAATTTCTGCAACGTTGCTCTTTCTGATCTATGAGCTGTGTTTTTCTTATGCGATTGCCTTAGCGCAAACAGCGCAACAAGCCATAGAAGTCAGTCTGGTCAATTATTTGTGGCAAAGTTTAACCATTGCCGCATTAATTGCCTTTAAAGAATTGAAATTCAATATTTTTGTAATGCTTGGCTTGGCAATTAGTCTCGGCGGTATTGTCGTTATGCAGGCGGGTGCGGGTGATTTTTCATGGGTTGCGGTTATTCAAAACGTGCAGACTAATCCTGCGAGTTATATTTTAGCGTTTATCGGCGCCAGCTTATGGTCTATTTATTGTGTTATTACCAAAAAATACAGCCAAGGCCACAATCCAATTGCGTTATTTTTCTTGGCTATTTCTATTGTGCTATGGCTAAAAATGTTCTTATTTCATGATTTTCAAGGGATTCCAGAGATTCATTTATCTACGGGTATTTGCATGCTACTGGTTTCAATTGTCACGGCATTGGGCTATGCCGCGTGGAATATCGGCATTATTAAAGGCAATATCACTTTATTGGTAACCCTTTCCTATTTTAGTCCGCTGTTTTCTTCCTTGCTGTCTATGCTGATTTTAGATACTGTGCTGTCCAATGAATTTTGGCATGGCGCCATATTGGTTACAGCTGGGTCATTTGTCTGCTGGATTTCAACAAATTGGGCAGATCTAAAACGAAAACTCAACTTTAAATCTAAAGCATTTAAAATTTAAGACATAAAAAAACAGCCATGATTTCATGGCTGTTTTTTATGATTGTGCATAGCAAGATATGCATCACAATTCAAAATTTTACTTAATAAGTCACGCGTTTGTATTCTCGATATTCTGGTGTCCAAAAATTTGCTTCAATTTTTTCACGAATCGTTTCTTCACTAACCCGTGGCGCAACACCATCATCCATAGCGGCAAGTGCAACACGCAACGCGATTATTTTAGAAATTTCTTGCAACTGATCTAAGCTTGGCAGTAAGTCTGCTGTTGGGTCTTGTAACTTTGGTGAGCATTCAGCCAAAGCATTACTGGTTGCCATGAGCATATTATCTGTAACCCGCTTAGCACGTGAGGCAATCACGCCAAGACCAATACCAGGGAAAATATAGGAGTTATTACACTGAGAAATATTAAATATTTGATCATGATAATTCACTGGTGCAAATGGACTGCCTGTAGCAATCAGTGCGCGCCCTTCAGACCATTGAATCACATCGGATGGAACTGCTTCTACCTGAGAAGTTGGGTTTGAAAGCGGAAATACAATTGGATTTTCACAATTGGCTGCCATTGTTTCAATAATTTCTTTAGTAAATAAGCCAGCTTGCCCAGACACCCCAATGAGCACAGTAGGTTTTGCATGTCGCACAACATCGAGCAAAGAAATCACATCGTCAGCTTGCGCCCAATGAGCAATGTGTTCAGGTTGCTGCGCCAATTTACGCTGGAAATTCAATAAATTTGGCTGATTTTCTGTAATAAGACCAAAACGGTCTACCATAAATACGCGCTGGCGAGCTTCAGCATCACTCAAGCCCTCTGCACGCATTTGTGCAACAATTTGTTCTGCAATACCACAACCTGCCGAACCTGCACCTAAAAATGCGATGGTTTGATCTTTCAATTTTTTATTTGATGCATGTGATGCTGCAATTAAGCTTCCGACAGATACTGCTGCAGTGCCTTGAATATCATCATTAAAACAACAGATTTTATTTCGATATTTTTCCAATAAAGGCATCGCATTTTTTTGTGCAAAGTCTTCAAACTGAATTAATGCTTCAGGCCAACGCTGTTGAATCGCATGAATGACCTTATCTACAAATTCGTAATATTCATCACCACTAATGCGCGGATGACGTAGGCCCATATACAATGGATCATTCAGCAATTGTTCATTATTGGTGCCCACATCGAGTGTGATCGGCAAAGTATAGGCTGGACTGATGCCACCACAAGCTGTATATAAAGACAACTTTCCAATAGGAATACCCATCCCACCAATGCCTTGATCGCCTAAGCCTAAAATGCGTTCACCATCTGTAATTACAATGACTTTTACATTTTTTCGATTTACGTTATGCAAAATTTGATCAACATGTTCACTGTCTGGATATGAAATAAAAACCCCGCGATGACGGCGGTAAATATCCGAGAAATGTTGGCAGGCATCGCCTACTGTTGGTGTATAAATGATCGGCATCATTTCTGTTAAATGATTTTCAATCAGATGATAAAACAGCGTTTCATTGGTATCTTGAATGTTACGCAAATAAATGTGTTTATTGATTGGGTCGCTAAAAGAACTGTATTGTTGATATGAGCGTTGGCTTTGTTCTTCAATATTTTCAATTACATGTGGCATAAGGCCATGTAAGTTAAATGCTTCACGTTCTTGCTCTGAAAAAGCTGAACCTTTATTAAGAAGAGGTAACTCAAGCAAAGTATTTCCAGCGTATGGAATATATAAAGGACGTTTGTTTCGATCTACACTAGACATTAAAAAAGCTCTTTTGAATCAACTTTAACAACTGGGTCAAAGTATCGCGGTTTTATCGTTTATTTGTATAGGATAGCTTAAAATAAGCGAACTTAGTCATTCATTAAATAAATACCTATTTGTCATTAATTTAACCGTCGAATAACGGTAATATTTTATTCTTCTATACCATTTATATTGGCCAAAGGTCTTTCATATCCTTAAAATAATGGGTTTTATGCTTTTTTATGCATACGATTTATAGTTATGAAAAAAATAACAATATATACCTTATTGTTATGTTTTGAATATAAACAATACAGCAACATTTTTGTCATAAATGTAGAACTATCTGTTTTAGCTATTATTATTTCTTGATAACAAGTTGTTAACTCACTCAAATACCACTCCAAGCTAAACAATATAAGTTAATGTTTAAGCTCAATATTTTAAAATATGAATGCCTACATTCCGCTACAATGTGTATAAATTTTGCAGAAGCCTTACACATATATATGTGTAATATTCATATTTAATCCCACTTTATTTTAGAAAATTAGGACTGTACTAGTTGCCCTAGCATATATTTACACTCTTCGATTGAAGGCTTTAAATTCTCTGGCTTGGGCAAATAGCCATCTTCAAGGAATGTATGAGGTTTTAATGATGATAAAAAAAATAGCCACTCTTCTTGGTTTATCTGCAATTTCAGCAATGACTTTGGCAGCCGATCCGCTCCATGGTACTAAATGGAAAACTATTGACGATCAAACCAAAAAGCCACTCTCTATTGTAGAGTTCCGCGAAGCACCAAATGGCGCACTTACAGCTAAAATTGTAGATGTGTTCACCCCAGGTGAGGCTGAAAGTTGTGCGAAATGTGTAGGGAAATTTCACAACAAACCCTTGAAAGGGGTTCAAATCGTTTCTGATTTAAAAAATACCGGTAAGAATAGCTATGATGGCGGTAAAATTACTGACCCTAAAAATGGTAAAACATATAGCTTTAATGCCAAACTTTCAAATGATGGCCAAACATTAAATGGCCGTGGTTATATTGGTGTTTCTGCGCTAGGGCGTAGCCAAACTTGGGTTCGTGCGAATTAATCCTTCAGCACATAAAAAAATGGCTCTGATGAGCCATTTTTTTATTTTTAAGCCTTATATTTGCTTAAGTACTACTCGCCTGAATTAGGCATTAGTTAATAAACATCACGTTTATAGCGTTGCTGTTGTTTTAACTGTGCTAAACCTTCTACACCTAGTACCTCAATTAATGCTTGTTCTACACCTTGCGCCATCCCATGTAAACTGCCACAAATATATAGCGTTGCATCCTGCTCGACCCAATTTTTGAGTTGTGTCGACTTTGCAATAATTACATCTTGTACATAAGATTGCGCTTCCCCGTCCCGAGAATAAACCCGATCAAGTTGTGGTAAATAACCTGCATCTTCTAAAGTACTCAATTCTGCATTGCAAATTGCATCATACTGTTGTTGTCGTTCACCAAAAATCAACCAATTTTGCTGATAACCCCACGCTTGACGCTGTTGTAAATGTGCCATTAAACCTGCTAAGCCAGAACCATTCCCAATAAAAATGCATGGTGTATCTTGCATCTTCAAATGGAAACTTGGGTTGTGACGTATAGATGCTCTAAGCGTTTCATCAACTTGTAAATCTTGCGTTAATAAACCTGATCCCAGACCTAAACCTTGATTTCCTATTTCTTGGCGGACAATTAAATCTAATGTCCCATGTGTTGGAATACTGGCAATTGAGTATTCGCGAATGGGTAAATCTATAAGATGATTAATCCATGACTCGATACTTTGTTTTGTACTTTGCTCTGTCGTTTGCAAAACATAGTTAGGAGCATTTTTAAGATTTTTAAATCGTAAAGCTTCAAGATGTGTAGCATTTAAATGCGACTGTTCATTTACAAAGGATTTTAAGGCTTGATTGCTATTTGCACATTGAATTTCAATAATATCACCTGCATGCCATTCAACCTGCTGAGCGACTTGGAAGCTTAAAAAATATAATCCAGTGCCTTGACTGCCTGCATTGAGTAAAGATCGGGATTTAAGATGTATATCAATCCAGACTTTTCCCGTTGCCGTATGTTTTAGCTCGGTTTGTGTAAATTGACTTAACTGTGTATGCCATGCAGTTAAATCTGCATTTGCCAATTGATCCACACAAACTAAATCAAAAGCAGGCTGAGCTTGTTGCTGATTCAACCACGTTTGCACGCGTTGGCCAAAAGCACAAAAATTACGATAACGACGGTCACCAAAAGCCAGAATTGCAAAAGTTTGATGTGATAAATCTAAAGTCAGTTGGCTTAATTGATGCTGAAAGCTTTGAGCACTATCAGGAGCATCACCTTCGCCATAGGTGCTGACAAACCATAAAGTTTGCTGTACTTGTTTCAGTTGATCAGCTGTTAAATCTTGAATATTAATACAAACACAATGTTCACCCGCTTGTTGTAGCTGTTCAGCAGTATGTTTTGCATAATTCTCAGCATGACCAGACTGGCTAGCATAGATGATTAAATAAGTATGATCATGAATCTGATCGGCTTTCGGCTGTGTAAGTCGGCTATAAATCAACACACAAATATAGACCAAACATAACAATAACAAGCAAGTCAAAATTGTTAGAAGCAGTGCTACTGCAGAAGTCATCACACTGTCCTTAAATTGCAGTCCATATTAATAAGATAAACAACGCCAAACTACTCGCAGTTAACAGCAAGTGTGTGAGCAAACGCGTTTTAATACTTAAAAATAAAATAAAGCCGGCAATGGACAATAATAAAATAACAACCGAAGCAACATCGATAAACCAATGCCATGCTGTGCCTGCATTTTTACCGCGGTGTAAATCATTAATGAGAGATACAGTTGATGCAGGCTTTGAAGTGACTTCTACTTCGCCAGTGTCTAAGATTGCCCAAACATCCGTTTCGCCAGCAGGACTTTCGAGACGGATCATCACTTCACCATCCATCACTTCGCTACTTTTATAACGTCCGACGACAGTACTGTGTGCACGAACATAGTCCAATAGTGCGGTACTTGGGTTTTCTTGATCAAGCAATTGTTGGCTTACAGTATTAGGTAACTGTAATTTGACTGGTGCTTCTTCTGGTGCGGGTTTAAACCAATCTGGATTATTTAAAAATAAGCCAGTGAGAGCAAAAAAGAAAAGTGCAATAAATGCAAATGCAGAAAGCCAGCCATGCACATAGCGTGCATGGCGGTAAAAATCACGTTGTTGGTACACTGTTTAAAACCTTAAACTCAATCCGCGTTAATGCGCTTTTTGGAAACTCATTTTGACTGCGCCAATTTCGGTTTGAGCAGGCAAAGATTGTGTAGATGCTTTAGATTTTACATTCAAATCGAGTGTTTGATAACCATGGTCACCATGTTCACGTGAGGTTTCAATATGAACAATATAACTACCAGCAGCTACAGTTTTTCCGTGGTCATCTTTACCATCCCAAGCCAGTTTGTAGTTACCTGGTTGACGTGAAGGTTTAGCAACTGCATCCAAATTTGTCATTTGACGACCATAACGGCGCCACCAAACATAGTTTGAATTAATCCACTTCTCATCTTTGCCCCATACTGCAAGGGTACGGACTAATTTTTTATTTTCATCCGTCACCCAAACAGATACGTAAGGCATACGATATTTTTCAACATTAATTTTTGGAATTGTTAAGTCAATTAAGGCTTGATAACCTGCTGGCCATTTTGCTGATGCGCCTGCAGCAACTGTCAACATTTCAGGGCGAGTATCGGTTTGTAGCAAGTGATTCCAGCCTGCACTTTGATAAAACTGACCATTACTCATGGTGAGCTTAGCTTCATAGCCAACAAGGCTTTCCACCAAAGCCATACCATCTTCAGGTGACATCGCAGTCAATGCTGTTGCCAACGCATCAGCGTCTGCAGCACATGTACCAACAACCACACATTGTTCAACGTGTTGCAGTGCTAAACCAGTATTTGGGTCTAATAAATGGCTTTGACCAGCGACATCACGATAGCCCTTACCACTGAAGGCAACAGCATGATCACGTAGTTTTAAAACTTCTGATGGAACGGCTAAATCATGATGATTAAACGCATCTTGTACACCAATGCTCCAACCATCTTTTTGTGGCGCATTACCCCACACACGCATGTCACCACCAATATCAATCAAAAGACCTTCAATATTGGGCACTTTGCTACGTGCTGCCAGCATTGCACGGTCAATGATATAACCTTTTGCATAGGCATCTGGTGCAAATTTTACAGCGTGTTGAATAGCAACAGTCTGTTGTGCTGCATCTAATGTTACGCTGTCTGGTTTCATTAATTCGCTAGTAATGGCTACGCGAGTTGATTCGTCAACTTTATGAATGCCTTGGGCTTTTTCCCACATTGCAATCAGTTCACCTAGTCGTGCATCAAATGCACCACAGCTTTTGGCACGCCATGCTTCACAAGCTGCAATCACTTCAAATAATTCAGGTGAAACTTGCGCCGATTTTTTTGCATTTAATGCAGATATTTCGCTGTCAGAACGCCATACAGAAAGTTTTTTATCTAACTGTACAATTTCTGCTTCAATGGCATCTAAAGCTAATTTTGCATCTTGTTTATTCGTTCCTGTGACAACAACATCAAGTGATGTGCCCAGTACATAGTCACGATGAAAACGATGTGTTTGTGATACATCTGGCTGGTTCAGTTGGGGGCTTTGCACCAGATCTGTTGCGTTGGTCTGCAGTGGAGAAATCAGGGCCAGTGCCATAACCAGTGGGGTTAGATTAAACACTTTTTTATGCAGTTTTTTGTTCTCAGCGAATGGCATGCTGAATCTCCAAAATATTTTTATAGCATCTTATTGATATTGATAACGGTTATCAAGTAGATTAGCGCACATTGAAGATAAATAATTTTTAAACTGGAGAATTCGATGAATAATTGGTTAAAAATCGCTTTAGTTGCGTCTTTACCTGTACTTGCGAACGCACATACAGCAAGCCCGTTTTTACTTCCTGACACATTTGATACAACATCATCGAATGTAACTTTTCAAAGTGCAATTACCATCGAAAAATTCTTTGCACCATCTATGAATTTTAAAACGACTTACGTTGTGACCAATCCAGATGGCAAAACAGTTGCGATTAATCCAGCAACAAGCTTAAAACGCTTCAGTATTGCGGAATTTGATTTACCATCTGAAGGTACATACCGTATTCGTACACAAGACGCGACTGGCAATAGCACAAAATATGCATTGATTGATGGTCGTTGGTTACGTGTCCGTCCAGTGCGTAATCCACAAAATGCACCTGCTCGCCCTGCGCCAGAAAAAGCGCCTGAACAAGCAAAAGCACCTGCAACTACACCAGCTCAACCACCTCGTATGATTGCCGCAGATCAAGTGCCAGAAAATGCACAAATTTTAGAAGCAACGAACACATTTATTGCTGAAAGCTTTGTGACTAAAGGTAAACCAACAGCAATTCCAGCCGTGACCAACAAAGGCTTTGAAGTTAAACTTATTACTCATCCAAATGAATTATTTTCAGGTGAATCCCTAAAAGCACAAGTGCTCTATAACGGCAAAGCTGTACCAGATTTAGAAGTTGATGTGTACAAAGGTGCAAGCACTTACGAGCCTAATGCAAAACGTGAATTACCTCATGTGCTCACCAATAAAAAAGGCGAATTTGAAATTAAATTTGATAAAGCAGGTATTTATTTAATTTCAGCATCTCATCCTGAAGCAAATACAGATAACACCAAAAAACCAAATACTGAAAATTTCACTTATGGTTTAACTGTTGAAGTTGCTGAATAATTTGTACATAGCACCTTAATTTCAAAATATAAAAAGCACATCTTTCGAGATGTGCTTTTTCTTTGCTTTCATAAAATAAGATTATTTACTTAGCACTTTTAATTTCAAAATGTATGGCCTTTCTTAGCTCAAATAGCTTTTGACTAAGGACTTATCCACCATAACTATATGGAGCCAAATAAATAGACTTAGGCCCATATCACCATGATGGCAGCAATCACGACCAATAAAAGCCCCCAGTGATCTGTACGAGCAAGCTTTTCTTTAAAGAAAAAGGCGGAAATAAGTAAGCTAAATAGCACTTCTATTTGCCCAAGTGTTTTAACAATCGCCACTGACTGCATACTCATGGCTGTAAACCAACCTAGCGATGCCAAAAAGCTACACACACTAACTTTAAATGTCAGTCCAATTCGCTCATACATGGCCACTAGCGTTTTTCGACTAAACAAAACCAAATACAGCAACATAATTAAACACTGAAAACCGATCACACATAGCAAAACCCAAGAAGCGCGATGTAAAAATGGTAAGGCTGTCAGTTCTAAACTGGCTTCGCGGACTAACAACGATGTAATGGCAAAACATAAACCACTGCCAACACCAATGAGCAAAGTAGGTACAGATAAGCTTTTTAGCCCCTGACCTTTACTGAGTAAAAATACGGCAATACCGCCTATGAGTACGCCAATCCATGCAAAAAAACTCAGATATTCCTGTAAAAATATCACGCTAATCAGTGCTGCTAATATAGCTTCGCTTTTAGCCAGACCAACACCAATCGCATAATTTTTTTGCTTAAATAGCATGACCATTAAAATGGTGGCTAAAATTTGGCTGCAACCTGCAAAAAAGATATAGAGCCAAAATTTAGAGGTAAATTCCGCATGTACAGTGATGGGATGGGCTTGGTACAACCAAAAGATATACGCGCCAGCAAAAGGAAAACCAAATAAGAAACGTGCCAGTGTCACGCCATAAACATCTACAGTACTGCTGAGTTGTTTTTGAAATGCGTTACGCCAAGACTGCATAAATGCAGCCATTAAAGTAAAAAGGATCCAGCTGGAGAACATGAATATTCCAATGGCGGGAGTGTTTAAAGAGAGTCTTTAATCTACGCCTATTTACACCAATTTTCGAGTTGCAACGGCTATTTAACCTATTGAAGTTTTTTATTGATTGCTCAAAATATCGTTATTATTCATGCTTCATTTGAATAACTTAAAACTTAAACCTAAGGTTTCTATCGCCAGCTCATTATCGAAATGTATTATTTGGGGAAACGAATAACACTGTTATCTACATAGACTTCAATTTCAGTAATATTTCGCGTGTAGCACCCACCCATCATGTATTTTGAAATTTGGCCATAAGTATAAAGTTCAACGGGTTTGTTGTCAGGCAGTACCAGACATGCCCCCTTATTGATGACAACTTTATGAATCAATATAGGTTTTTCTGAGATAGATTGTACTTCTATCATAGAATTTGGGCTAAACGAATACTGTTTTTGAAGGTCATAGGCATGAACAATAATGGGGTCCTGTTTGGTTTTTGCTTTTGTTTTAGCAAAACTTGATGTACTGATACAGACAAAACAGCACATCATGATGAGTTGCGAAATAGTATTGAAGTAATTCATATTTTTATTCTTAATTTTAGTTATCTGAATATACATTGAATTGGAAAATCAATTCTTTATGCTTTTAACAGTAGGTTTAGATCTTACAATAAAATTTAAAATTTAAACTTTAAAAAAACTGCAAACTTCACCAAGCCTAATTCAATAATTTTCATGGTGAAATATTAATAAATCACAATGCCATACCAAGGGGTATAGCATTGTGGGCTTAGATTAAATGCGTAATTTTGGCACTACTTAAGTACTTAGTAGCACTTTACCAAACTGCTCACGCAAATCTTTTTTCAGCATTTTTCCAGTACCACTTAGTGGAATGCTCTCTACAAAAATTACTTTATCTGGAATTTGCCATTTTGCTACCTTATCGGCATAAAAATCAAGAATCTCTGATTCATTTAAATCTACATCCGGCTTTTTAATTGCAATTAAAATAGGTCGTTCATCCCATTTTTCATGCTCTGCCGCAATCACAGCCGCCATCGCAATTTTAGGATGCCCCATGGCTAGATTTTCTAAATCAACAGATGAAATCCATTCACCACCAGATTTAATTAAATCTTTAGAGCGGTCACTAATTTTAAGGTAGCCATCTTCATTTAAGGTTGCAATATCACCCGTATCAAACCAACCATCACTAGTTAAGACACTGTTTTCTTTAGCAAAGTAGTTTTTGATAATCCAATGACCTTTGATTTGTAAATTGCCTGTGGTTTCACCATCACGGCTGACTTCATGGGTCCCATTTTCTTCATCGGTAATTCTTAAATCGACACCAAATGGTGGACGACCTTGAGAAAGACGAACCTGCAATTTTTCTTCGTCAGATAAGCCCATATGCTTGGCTTTAAATTGGTTGGCAGAACCTAAAGGACTGGTTTCCGTCATTCCCCAAGCATGGATGGTTTCACAGTTAAACTGATCTTTAAATGCTTTTAGCATCGCAGGTGGGCAAGCCGATCCCCCCACCACATTACGGCTTAAGCTTGTAAGCTGGCTACCTGATTGTTGCGCTGCATTAATGAGACCTTGCCAAATGGTTGGTACGCCTAAGGCAACACTCACTTTATAGCGATCAATTAAACCCACTAAGCTTGCACCGTCTAAGCCTGGCCCTGGCAGTACCAAGGTACAGCCTGCCATCGCGGCTGCATAAGGCGTTCCCCAAGCATTGACATGAAACATTGGCACAACTGGCATCATGACATCACGTGCAGAGATATTTAAGGAATCTGGCATGCTAATCGCGTAGCTATGTAATACAGTTGAGCGGTGGCTATACAGTACGCCTTTTGGATTACCTGTAGTGCCTGATGTGTAGCACAATGAGCTGGCGCTAAGTTCATCAATCACGGGCCATGTAAATTGTGCAGAATGACCTGCAATTAACTCATCATAAAATAAAACATCTGGAATGGCTTCACGTACAGCATCATCAGGTGCATCTAAGCAAATATAATGTTCTACACTTTTTAGTAAGGGCTTAACGGCTTTAATCAGTGGTAAAAATGTTTTATCAAATAAAAGCGCTTTATCAGCTGCATCATTAATAATAAATACCAATTGCTCTGGGAAAAGTCGTGGATTAATGGTGTGACAGACCAACCCACTCCCCGAAATGGCATACCACGATTCTAAATGTCGATGGTTATTCCATGCGATCGTAGCGACACGATCACCTAAAATAAAACCAAAGGATTGTAATACTTGGGCAAAGCGTTTGGAGTTATCGTGTATTTGTCCCCACGTCGTTTCAGTAATACTTAAATCGGTATTTTTTGAAATGACTAAACTGTCCGCATGATAACGTCCAGCATGTTCAATCATGCTACTAATCAGTAGTGGCTGAAACATCATATTTCCAAGCATGCTGTGCTCCTTATGCTATGTTGTTATTTCCATTTGCCCATCATTGGGTTTTATATTTCAGTGATTTTTATATAAGTTCGTCAGTCAAAATACGTCGCTATGCATTTTGCTCAGTTTTATATTTAACTTAGTTTATTCATTTTGACTAGCTTTTTTGCAAAAGTGTGCAAGTGCTTATTTGCGTAACTATTTTTAAATTAGAATAGAGCGTTTGAAAATGATCTTTTACACCAATTTAATGTCTGAAAATCTCATTGAGTAAAAAATTTAGCTAAAAATAGGCAACTAAAAAAAAGCTCAACACTATTGAGCTTTTTTAGCAGAATGAGAGCACGTTAAAAATGATTATGCAGGCTTAATGGTTTTGTTTAGCCCATATTAATTTTGTCTGCATTCACTGCAATCGCAACACCAAGGCAAAATAAACCTGCATAAATCGCAAACCAAATAATCATATTTTTAAAAGCTTTGTCTGAAAGACTGCTATCCGCATACTGTGGTGCTTTATCTTGGGGCTTTTGATTCATAGACTCACCTGTAAACTCAATGAAGTGATAACTCATTATGAAAGCCAACAATCCCTTGGGCTAGATACAGAAATACATTAAAAAAATATAACAGTTAAGTTTAATTGGCATTAAATCCCTTTAAATATATTAAAAATAAGTTATTTTAGTTAAATTATAGATACAGATATTTAGGCTGTAGCATGTTTAAGTCTGAAAAATTAGCCCATAGCATTGAGCAATTTATTGAAAATGGTCAGTGGAAAACCCACGAGAAACTGCCTTCTTTACGTGAGCAAGCCCAACTTTCGGGTTATAGCCTTATTACTGTTTTAAATGCTTATCAAATACTTGAAGCTAAAGGCTTAATTTATGCCAAAGATAAGTCGGGATACTATGTTTCTCAGCCTAAATCTGTCATACACCCACCGCTTACTCAGATGCAACACAGCAAACAAATTCAGATTAACTCTACGGTTTTTCGTTATTTAAAAAGTATACAGCACAGCGATATATTGCCTTTTGGTTCAGCCTTTCCAAACCCTGAGCTTTTGTATAACCCTAAATTTATGCAACTTTTAGCACAGCATGCAAAACGTAAGCATAGCTATTTAAACAGTGACAATATGCCACCAGGCAATCATGCATTACGTCAAATCATTGCAAATCGCTATATTTTACAAGGTGTGCAATGCGAAACAGATGACATTGTCATTACATCAGGAGCTTTAAACGCTCTTAATTTGGCCTTAGAGGCTCTCACACAGCCTGGGGATTTTATTTTATTACAAGACACCGTGTTTTATGGTGCATGGCAAGCAGCTGAACGCTTAGGTCTAGAAGTGGTCACCATTCCTACAGATGCCGAACATGGTTTTGATCTTGTTGCCTTTGAACAAGCGCTAAAACAGTACCCGATTAAAGTCTGCTGGCTCATGTTGAATGTGCAAAACCCAGTGGGCTATACAGTGCCAAATTCGATTAAGCAAAAAATTGCAGATCTTTTACATCACTATCAAGTGTATTTGATTGAAGATGATGTCTATGCAGAATTAAGCTACGGCAAACATAAACCTTTACCCATGACTTATTTTGATCGACATCAACGTGTATTACATTGCTCTACTTTTTCCAAAACACTCGGTATGGGCACACGTGTAGGCTGGGTTCATGCTCGTCAATTTTCAGATGCGATTCAACATTTGCAACTTATGAGTACAGTTTCAGTGAGTCCCTTGGTGCAAAATGCCTTAGTCGACTTTTTGTCACACCATCATTATGAAAAACATTTACGTCATTTGCGTAGTCGTTTAGCTCAGTACAAACAAGTATTTTATGATTATTTAGCGCAGCATTTACCTGTAGATTGCCAAATTCATTTTTTTGCCAGCGGTTATTTCCTCTGGATTGAACTAGCCCAACACTGTGACAGCTTTAAAATTTATGAAAATCTTTTAAAACAAAATATTGGCATAGCACCTAGTGTTTTGTTTCGGCTAGAAAAAAGCACACAAAATTATATCCGTCTGAACTGTTCCTTTGAATGGAACGATACGATGAAATATGCTATGCAACAATTATGTCTATCCATACATCAACATAGTGAATTGCGTTCCTAAATTTTGACTTAAAAGCTAAAAAGCCTGCATCAATACAGGCTTTTTATATATTTAGATTTTTTATTGTAAAACTATAGGCTTAAGCTAAGCGATTAAATCGACTAGAAGTTATACATTGCGACAGCATTTACTCGATTGTCTGTGCCTGTTTGACTACCATTTGGTGCGGGAGCAAAGGCTTCTCTTTCACCATAAACATATTCTAGTCCTAAACTGATCGGTTTAATTGGGCTATAAAAAAGATTGGCCCAAGCTTGCCATAAGTCTTTATTGGCTTTGGTTTTATCCGTTAATGCATTGATATACGCATCATTTTGATCAGCCTTCATATAACCATAACCGAGTGTGCCTCGTAGTTGTGGACTAAATTGCTGTGTAATACCTAAAGTGATCGAGTCAAATTCATTCCTAGCAATGATGTCTTTATTGGCATTCGTAACAAAACCTTGGTTACTCCAAGACACAAAACTACTATCGCCCTTCACATGGTAATAGTCTGCCTTAATCATCGTTTTGTCGGTCACATCCCATTTTGCACCTAAACCAACACCCCATGCCATTTCAGCATCGGTATCCGTTTTTTTCTCTGTGCCCATTGCACGTGCACTGAGTTGTACGCGCTCATTCAGTTGATGGTTTAAGCGTGCAGTTAAAGCAGGTAAACGCATATTTGAACTTTCATCCTTTGCATCTTCAGCCGCCAATACAACATTGGTGATTGGACTGAATTTGTGGCTATAACGGACTTGTGGAGTTCGTTTGACTGCACCACCAACATACCCTAAAGCATCTATTGTTTCAGGCATATAATCAGGTACGGCAAAGTTTGACCATGTTTGACCAATTAACCAATTGCCATAATTCATATAGGCATGACGAATACGAAGTGCATCATTGGTACCTAAAAAGTCGACCTCAAGTTTAGCGTTAATATCTTTGCCAGATGTAGCCGTTTTAAAGTCTAAGCCTAAACGTGTGGCAGCAAGCGAAGCTTTTAAGCGATCTGAACTTTCATTATTACCCGTTAATGGCACTGTATTTATTTGATTGTATAAACGCGCTGCGCTACCGCCTTCCGATTGGTATGACGCATCGGCTCGCACATTGCCATAAAAGGTCAATTCTGCACCTGCTTTGGTTTTGAGGCGCGTTCCTTCCACTTTTAATGCGGGTGTATTTTCAGTATTTATTTTAGTCGTGCTGGCTTGTATCTGTTGCAAGCTTTGTTGATTGCTCTGTTGTTGCTGCGCATATTGCTGCATTAATAGCTTTAAAGCTTTTACTTCGTCACGTAGCTGTTGGATTTCGGCATCGGTAGTTGAGGCTGCAAAGCTCATTATTGGGAAACTACACGCACATGCTATGACAAGTCGGTTTAATTTGAAACTTAACATTTTTTGATTCATCCTGAGTTTGGGTATAACCCCATTTTCCATTTCATTGACACATTAAACCCATGATTTTTACCTTTCAAATCAATGTATAAACTTAATGTGTCATGTCAGTGTGTATTTAAATTAATGTACGGTACTTTTGATTGGCGTGGCTTTTTCTGATGAAGTATGCGTACTCGTTACACCATCTACAGATGCCTTTAAGTTCACACAAAATATGGCAATTGCAGCAATTGCACCTGGTATTGCAATCGCAAGAAAATTCATTTGATGTGGTAATTCTAAGGTGAGTAATGCCCCAGTCAGTACAGGCCCGACAATTGCACCAATACGACCAATACCTGATGCCCAACCCATACCCGTCGAACGGACTGCAGCTGGATAGAACTGTGCCACAAAGGTATAAAGTAAGATTTGCGAGCCAATAGTCGCTGCTCCTGCAACCGCAATGAGCAAATACAATACAAATTGAGGACTATTAAAACCAAGTAACACCAGCGCAATCGCACCAACGGTAAACATAATGCTTAATACAGGTTTTAAGTGGAATTTATCTGCCAATGTGCCGCCACCAATTGCGCCTACCATGCCACCGATGTTGAGTGCAAATAAGAACAGCATGCTTGCACCAAGTGAATAGCCTGCTTGAATCATGAGTTTAGGCAACCAACTACCAAGTGCGTACACCATGAGTAAGCACATGAAAAATGCAATCCAAAACATGATGGTACTAAAGGTGCGACCTTGCTGGAATAAGGCTTTAAATGGTGCTTCATTGCTATTGCTTTCATTTAATACAAACTGCGTTTGTGCTGTGACAGCTTGTTCGGGTGCAATTTTTTGCACAATTTCTGCAACTGCTGTTGTTTGGCCTTTTTGGGTCAAAAACATCAGCGATTCGGGTAGAAACTTCCAAATCAAGGGTAAAGCTAAAAATGGAATACATGCGATATAAAACATGATTTTCCAGCCATAATCGGCAATCAGCCAAGCCCCGAGTAATGCAGAAGCCATACCACCAATGGCATAACCACTAAACATGAGTGCAACTAAGGTACTGCGGATACGTTTAGGTGCATATTCAGTCATGAGTGCAACCACATTCGGCATTACACCACCAATGCCAAGGCCAGCTAAAAAGCGCAGTAGGCCAAACTCAATGGGATTAGAGGCAAATGCACCCAAAAAGGTAAAGCCACTAAATAGTCCAACGCAAATCATAATGGTTTTTTTGCGTCCTAATTTATCTGACAAAGTCCCAAATGACATGGCGCCAAACATCATGCCAAAGAGTGCTGTACTGGCCAATAACCCTGCTTGTACTGCACTGAGCGACCATTCTTGCATCAAAAGTGGTAAAGCGACGCCATAAATGACCAGATCATAACCGTCAAAAATAATAATCAGTAAGCACCAAATTAATACGCCCCAATGAAATGGGCTAAACTTGGCTTCATCTACAATCGAATTGATATTGAGTTGTTGTGTATTCACGCTAAGCCTCCTGCTTGTGAATTTTTTATTCACAAAAACAATGAAGCAAAGGTGTTTTTATGTCCAAAACTGATGAGCTCTATATTTATACCTTTAAAGTAAAGCCTAAATTTCTTTCTTTGAAACAAATAATTAAGTCACTAAAAGCCATAAAAAATAGCATAAAAATATTTTTAATTCGAAGTGCTTTACTAAACTGATTCATAAAAAAAGCAAATCTAAAATCAATATTAGATTTGCCTTAAAATATATATTTCACGTAATTAAAAAGGTATTTACGGTTTATTTTTAATTATTTTAATATAAGCATTCTATACATTTTCTCAATGATTAAATGGTTGCTCTGTCGTAGCTAATCGCTTCTAAGTCATATACTTGATAAATACAATCAAATAAGGAGCGAATATCATCGCTTTCATCCATACTTCGAATAGCAAGAAAAATAGGACTCACCGCCGAATCATCAAGGATAGGTAAATAATGTAAATGCGGAAATTTAATGGTTTGTGCACTTTCAGGCACTACACAGCAACCTTCTCCTGCTGCCACCAACCCTAGCGCCAACTGAATTTCACGGACTTCCTTTAAATTTTTGGGGTCTAAACTATGTTCAGCAAACAAATGTCTGACTTGTGTGGAAAAGTTGGGTTTTGGATGGCTTGGATATAAAAACATATGTTCATCGACAATATCTGCCAAATACACGCCTTGTGCTTGCTCGGCTAAAGGATGGCTGGCATGTACGGCCAACATTAAAGGTTCTTCTCTTAATAAGACCCGACGCACAGCTGAATCTGAAATTCTTAACCGTCCAAATCCAACATCAATACGCCCCTCTTTTAAAGCCGAAATTTGGTCTTTGGTGCTCATTTCAATGAGCTCAATTTTCAAATTTGGATGTTGCTTGCGAAACAAATACACAATTTTGGGCAATAAACCATAAAGCAAAGAGCCTACAAAACCCATTGTCACTGTTTTTTCGACCAGTCCAATACGCTGTGCCATGGTTTTTATTTCTTCAGCATTAGACAAAAGTTTAACAGCATGCTGATAGAAAAATTGCCCTGCTTCCGTGGTCTTTAATGGGCGGCTTCCACGCTCAAAAAGCTGTATACCAAGCTCTGCTTCAAGGTTCTGAATTTGACGGCTCAAAGGCGGTTGAGCAATAAATAATTTTTCAGAAGCTTTGGTAAAGCTTTGCTCCTCTACAACTGCAACAAAATAGCGAAGGTGTCTGAGTTCCATTCAATTCCATACCTTTTATGTATATAAAAATGCAAATTTGATCTTCGACAGTCAAATTTTATTCTTTTAAGGTATATCACAAGAGCCATGAAACGCAAGTTTGCGAAGAGTAAACATGTACAAATCAGTCGAAACACTTTTAGTCGAAATCCCGACCATCCGCCCACACAAAATGGCGGTGGCGACGATGCAAACCCAAACTTTGGTTCTAATTAAAATTACCACTGAAGATGGATTTGTCGGTTGGGGCGAAGCAACCACCATTGGTGGCTTAGGTTATGGTGAAGAAAGTCCTGAAAGCATCAAAACCAATATTGACACTTATTTTTCACCATTACTTAAAACTTTAAAAGTACACAATATTGCGCAAATTATGCGCGTGTTGAAAAAAAATATTAACGGTAACCGTTTTGCGAAATGCGCCATTCAAACTGCACTTTTAGATATTCAAGCACAGCGTTTGAATCTACCGCTATCGGAGTTATTGGGTGGCCGTTTACGTGAAAGTGTACCTGTGCTTTGGGTGTTGGCTTCTGGTGATACCAGCAAAGATATTGCCGAAGCGCAAAAAATGATAGCGATTAAACGTCACAACACTTTCAAACTCAAAATTGGTTCACGTCCTGTAGAAGCAGATGTTGAGCATGTGCTTGCGATTAAACAAGCTTTAGGTACAGATATTTCGATTCGCGTAGATGTAAACCGTGCGTGGTCAGAACTTGATGCCCTTAAAGGCATACAGCTTTTACAAGATGGTGGTGTTGATCTCATTGAGCAACCTTGTGCAATTGACAATATTGATGCCATGCAACGCCTAAGTCGCCGTTTCGATATTGCCATTATGGCGGATGAATCTTTAATGGGTCCAAGTTCGGCGTATCGCCTTGCACGTACCAATGCCGCCTCCGTATTTGCAGTCAAAGTTGCGCAGTCTGGTGGACTTTTAGAAGCTAAAGATGTTGCCACCATTGCCAATTTGGCAGGAATCGATCTTTATGGCGGCACCATGTTAGAAGGCCCTATCGGGACAATTGCATCTGCGCATTTATTTTCAACCTTTGAAAATTTGGCCGCAGGAACAGAACTTTTTGGCCCGTTGTTGCTTACCGAAGAAATTTTAAAAACCCCTTTGCAATATCAAAATTTTGAACTTGCTGTGCCAAAAACATCAGGTTTAGGCATTGAGTTAGATCAAGACAAACTTGATAACTTGCGTCGCAAATAAACTTCAATCAGGAGCTTCACATGCTTTTTCAAGTACGAATGGACGTGAATATTCCTCTGGACATGCCAGCGGAAAAAGCAAATGAAATTAAGGCTGTAGAAAAAGCCTATTCACAAGAATTGCAGACTCAAGGTAAGTGGCGTCACATTTGGCGTATTACAGGCCAGTACTCGAACATCAGTATTTTTGATGTGGAAAGCAATGAAGAACTGCACAACATTTTGCAGGGTCTACCGCTATATCCCTACATGAATATTGAAGTAATGGCTTTAAACCGTCATCCATCTTCTATCCGAGACAATGACAGTTAATTAAAACAGTCAATCACATCCAAAGGGTTATTTAACAAGGAATGTGGCAGCCAAGTGAAATTATAAAAATCACATCAGCCACCAAAAATACATACTTAAGGAGCAATAGTATGAACCGTCAAGACATTGATACTTTAGTCAAAACAATGAATGTAGATACAGCAACCAAACCTGTAGATGCACGTGTTCAGCAAGTTGTTGTACGCCTTTTAGGTGATTTATTTCAGGCCATTGAAGACTTAGATATTTCACAATCAGAACTGTGGAAAGGTTTGGAATATTTTACCGATGCAGGTCAGGCCAATGAATTAGGCTTATTGGCAGCAGGCCTTGGCCTAGAACATTACCTAGACTTACGTGCCGATGAAGCAGATGCCAAAGCAGGTATTACAGGCGGTACGCCGCGTACCATTGAAGGCCCGCTTTATGTTGCAGGTGCACCTGAATCTGTTGGCTTTGCTCGTATGGACGATGGTACTGAAACAGATAAGATTCCAACTTTATTTATTGAAGGTACAGTGAAGGATACTGCAGGCAATATCATTGAAGGTGCAAAAGTTGAAATCTGGCATGCCAACAGCTTAGGTAACTACTCTTTCTTTGATAAGTCACAATCTGACTTCAATCTACGTCGCACAATTTTTAGTGATCAAGACGGCAAATATATTGCACAAACAACGATGCCTGTTGGCTATGGCTGTCCGCCTGAAGGCACAACACAATTTGTATTAGACAAACTTGGCCGTCATGGCAACCGTCCATCTCATGTGCATTATTTTATTTCTGCACCAGGCTACCGCAAGCTAACGACTCAATTCAACATCGAAGGTGATCAATACCTATGGGACGACTTCGCTTTTGCAACCCGTGAAGGTCTCGTTGCAACGGCTGTTGATGTCACTGACGAAGCTGAAATTACCCGCCGTGGTTTAAACCAACCGTTTAAACACATCACGTTCAATGTTGAGTTGGTGAAAGAGCAAACAGAAGCTCCATCAACAGAAGTTGACCGCCGTCGCGCTAGCGCTTAATACCCATAGATTAGGAAACTCAGATGTCTGCAGGATGACATTGTCATGACATCTGTGTGACTTCCCCCAAATTTGGAAAGTTGGAGAAAGGATATGCCACGTATTGCAGTCATAAATACCAGCCACCTCGATCGTATAGATGAATTACTTGTAGACGATTTTGAAAGTGGTGAATTTAAACTTCATCGTTCTGTATTTACAGATCAAGCCCTGTTTGACCTAGAGATGAAATACATCTTTGAAGGCAACTGGGTGTACTTGGCACACGAAAGCCAAATTCCAAATAATAACGATTTCTACACCACCTATATTGGCCGTCAGCCGATCATCATTGCGCGTAACCGCCAAGGTGAACTGAATGCCATGATCAATGCTTGCTCACACCGCGGCGCACAGCTTTGCCGTCATAAAAAAGGCAACAAAGCAACTTACACTTGCCCTTTCCACGGCTGGACATTTAACAACTCAGGAAAATTGCTGAAAGTCAAAGATCCATCTGAAGCAGGTTATTCAGACTGTTTTAACCAAGATGGTTCGCATGACTTAAAGAAAGTTGCACGCTTTGAAAGTTATAAAGGTTTCCTATTTGGCAGCTTAAACCCTGATGTGCCTTCACTAGAAGAGTACTTAGGTGAAACCAGCAAGATTATCGACATGATCGTCGGCCAATCCGAACAAGGCCTTGAAGTGCTGCGCGGTTCATCAACTTATACCTATGAAGGCAACTGGAAACTGACTGCCGAAAATGGCGCAGATGGTTACCACGTGTCTGCGGTGCATTGGAACTATGCAGCAACCACACAGCACCGTAAAGAAGCGCAAGCAGCCGATAACATTCGTGCCATGAGCGCAGGCTCTTGGGGTAAACAAGGCGGCGGTTCATACGGTTTTGAACATGGCCACATGTTGCTTTGGACACAATGGGCAAACCCAGAAGACCGTCCAAACTATGTTAAAGCTGAAGAATATACCGAGAAATTTGGCGCACCGATGTCGAAATGGATGATCGAGCGTTCACGTAATCTTTGTTTATATCCAAACGTGTATTTGATGGATCAGTTTGGTTCGCAAATACGTGTGCTGCGTCCAATTTCAGTGAATAAAACTGAAGTAACGATTTACTGTATTGCCCCTGTGGGTGAAGCGCCAGATGCTCGTGCACGCCGTATCCGTCAGTATGAAGATTTCTTCAATGCCTCAGGCATGGCAACACCAGATGATCTAGAAGAATTCCGTGCCTGCCAAGCCGGCTATGCAGGCATTGAACTGGAATGGAACGATATGTGCCGCGGTTCAAAACATTGGATTCAAGGCCCAGATGAAGCCGCCAATGAAATTGGACTCAAACCAATCCTCAGCGGTATTAAAACTGAAGATGAAGGTTTGTATCTTGCACAGCATCAATATTGGTTAAAAATGATGAAGCATGCCATTCAAGCGGAAAAGGAATTGGCAGAAATTGAAGCTTCTGCAATGGGAGAAAGCGCATGAATGCAGCCGTTCAACAAGATGCGATCACGCTCGAAACTATTGCACAATTTCTCTACCGAGAAGCACGCTTTTTAGATGATGAACAATGGGACGATTGGATCAAGTGCTATGCCCCATCGGCCTCATTTTGGATGCCAGCTTGGGACGACGACGACAAATTAACGACCGACCCTCAGTCTGAAATTTCATTAATTTACTACCCTGACCGTCAAGGTTTAGAAGACCGCGTTTTTCGAATTAAGACTGAACGCTCATCAGCAACCATGCCTGATACCCGTACCAGTCACCACATTAACAATATCGAAGTCATTGAGCGTGATGGCACTAAAGTCACTGTGCGTTTTAACTGGAACACCTTGAGTTTCCGTTACAAAACCAATTACAGCTACTTTGGCATGTCACGTTATGAAATCGACTTTTCAGCAGAACAGCCGCAAATCTTAAGTAAATACGTGGTGCTGAAAAATGATTACATCAATCAAGTCATCGATATCTATCACCTCTAAGTATAGACAGCAATGTCACCTTTCAGCCAGAAGGATATTTGGCTGAAAGGTCTCAGTTACACCGATTTTTAAAAGGATATTCAGCCATGTCAAACCACAATGTTGCACTTCAATTTGAAGATGGCGTTACGCGTTTTATTTCAGTTGCACAGGGTGAAACGCTTTCTGATGCTGCTTACCGTCAAAAAATTAACATTCCGCTAGATTGCCGTGATGGCGCATGTGGTACTTGCCGTGCATTCTGTGAATCGGGCAGCTTTGATATGCCTGAAGAAACCTATATTGAAGATGCCCTTACACCTGAAGAAGCGGCTGAAGGTTATATCTTGGCTTGCCAATGTAAACCGACTTCTGATGCAGTTTTCCAAATTCAAGCCACTTCAGATGTCTGTAAAACTGAAATTAAAGCCTTACAAGGTACATTGATCAGTGTAGACAACCTATCTGACTCGACCATTACATTTGATATTCAACTCGATGAAGGTCAGCCTGATATCAACTTCCTTGCGGGCCAATATGTCAATGTCGGCATTCCTGGAACGACTGAAACACGCTCTTATTCTTTTAGCTCAAAACCGGGCAACCGTCTGACAAGTTTTGTGGTACGTAACGTGCCGAACGGCAAGATGAGTGACTTTTTAAGCGCCAATGCCAAAGCGGGCGACAAAATGACTTTTACCGGCCCTTTTGGCAGTTTTTACTTACGTAATGTGGCACGCCCTGTATTGATGCTTGCAGGCGGCACAGGTATTGCCCCGTTTATGTCTATGCTGCAAGTTTTAGAAGAAAAAGGCGCAGAACACCCTGTTCGTTTGGTCTTTGGTGTGACCAATGACTTCGATCTTGTTGCCATAGAAAAACTCAATGCCTTAAAAGCAAAGTTCAATTGGTTTGACTACCGCACGGTAGTGGCAAGCCCTGAATCTAAGCATGAACGCAAAGGCTATGTGACCAACCATATTGAAAACGAATGGTTAAATGCGGGTGATGTTGATGTCTACCTATGTGGCCCTGTGCCAATGGTAGAAGCTGTACGTGGTTGGTTAGATGGTGAAAACATTAAACCTGCTAGTTTCTTATTTGAAAAATTCTCTGCGAACTAAGCATCTGACTACGTTAGACATATAGAGGTAGAGACATAAATGAACCATAACAACCGTTTTGAAAATAAAGTGGTCATTGTGACCGGTGCAGCACAAGGTATTGGCCGTGGTGTCGCTTTACAAGTTGCAAGCGAAGGCGCTCAAGTTATATTGGCCGATCTTTCTGACTATGTGGAAGAAACACTTGCTGAAATTGAAGCGCATGATGGCGATGCCATTATTGTTAAAGCCAATCTTGAAACTTTTACAGGTGCAGAATCCGTCGTAACCCAAGCCATTACAGTCTATGGCCGTGTTGATGTGCTCATCAATAACGTTGGCGGTGCAATTTGGATGAAACCATTTCAGGAGTTTTCTGAAGATGAAATCATCAAAGAAGTGAACCGTTCACTGTTTCCAACAATGTGGTGCTGCCGTGCGGTATTACCTGAAATGATCAAAAATCAGCACGGTACGATTGTCAATGTGTCGTCTATTGCGACACGTGGAATTAACCGTGTGCCCTATTCCGCCTCCAAAGGTGGCGTAAATGGCTTAACGGCTGCACTTGCTTTTGAACATGCTCAAAATGGTATTCGTGTGAATGCTGTGGCAACAGGCGGTACAGAAGCGCCGCCACGTAAAGTCCCACGCAATGCCAATCCATTATCGGATGATGAAAAGCAATGGATGCAGCAAGTGGTGGATCAAACCATTGACCGTACTTTCCTCGGCCGATATGGCACGATTCAAGAGCAAGTGAATGCAATCCTATTTTTAGCATCCGATGAATCATCTTATATGACCGGAACTGTCGTACCAGTAGGTGGCGGTGATCAGGGCTAAAACTGATCGAGTTCAGGATCATTTTTGAAAGCATGGAGGCAACAACAATGGCGACCCTGTTGAAAACATTAAAAGAAGATTGGTCACTTTCAGCGACTGTTGCAGGATTTTTAGCTGTGCTGATTTCCTATTCAGGGCCATTAATTATCTTCTTTCAAGCTGCACAGAAAGCAGATGTTGCACCTGAGATAATGATTTCATGGATTTGGGGCATTTCTATTGGTGCAGCGGTTGCAGGTATTTTTTTATCCATTAAATACAAAGTACCTGTGATTACGGCTTGGTCTGCGCCGGGCACTGCACTTTTAGTCACGCTTTTTCCCAATATCAGTCTGAATGAAGCCGTCGCCGCCTACATTACTGCAGCAATTGTGATCTTAATCATTGGTTTAACAGGTTATTTCGACAAACTTTTAAAATGGATACCGCAATCCATCGCTGCAGGCATGATGGCAGGTATTTTATTTCAGTTTGGGCTTGGTCTGTTTAATGCCACTGACAGCATGCCATTGATTGTATTTGGCATGCTGATGGTATTTTTAGTGTCGAAACGACTCAACCCGCGCTATAGCATGCTTTGGGTACTCGTGACAGGCGTAGTGCTTAGTTTAATCTTTGGCAAAATGAACCCTGTCGACATCCACTTCAGTTTAGCCATTCCGCAGTGGATTAGCCCTGAGTGGACACTCAACAGCTTACTTAATTTAGCCCTTCCCCTGATTTTAGTCAGCCTTTCAGGCCAATTTTTACCAGGCATGGCCATTATGAAACTCAGCGGTTATGACACACCTGCCAAACCCATTATTACCGTGACCAGCTTAGCGTCATTAGCTGTCGCATGTGTCGGCGGAATCACCATTGTTCTCGCATCCATCACTGCTGCTTTATGCATGGGCAAAGATGCACATGAACTCAAAGAAAAGCGCTACATCGCAGGAATTGCCAACGGCATTTTTTACATACTAGGCGGCCTATTTGCCGGAAGCATTGTTTTGCTCTTTAGCTTATTGCCCAAAGAGCTCGTTGCAGCCCTTGCCGGACTTGCGCTTTTAGGCGCAATTGCCACCAATGTATCCGTGGCGATGAAAGATGAAAACCAAAGAGATGCGGCGCTCATTACATTTTTAGCAACAGCTTCAGGCATGCATTTTATGGGGTTGAGTTCGGTTTTTTGGGGGATTTGTATCGGGATTATTGCGCATTTGCTTTTAAGTAAACCGTGTACAAAAACAGCCTCTCAAACAGCTATGACAGGCTCAACAGATTCTAAAACTTTATAGTATAGGTACGTATATGATCGATAAAAGTCAGACTTCATTAACTGAAGTACTTTCACAAATCAAAAATGGCTCAACCATTATGATTGGTGGTTTTGGTACGGCAGGACAGCCAGCAGAACTGATCGATGGCCTGATCGAACTGGGTATTAAAGACTTAGTGATTGTAAATAATAATGCAGGTAATGGTGATTACGGCCTTGCCAAATTGCTCAAAGCCGGTGCTGTACGCAAAATTATTTGTTCTTTTCCCCGTCAATCTGACTCTTGGGTTTTTGATGAATTATACCGTGCCGGAAAAATTGAGCTTGAGCTGGTTCCTCAAGGTAACCTTGCCTGTCGTATACAAGCTGCAGGTATGGGACTTGGGCCAATTTATACACCTACAAGTTTTGGGACTTTACTTGCCGAAGCTAAACCTACGCTGAACTATGAAGGCAAAGATTATGTGCTAGAAAATCCAATTAAAGCCGATTTTGCACTGATTAAAGCCTCTCAAGGTGACCGTTGGGGTAATTTGGTTTATCGCAAATCTGCCCGCAATTTTGGCCCAATTATGGCAATGGCCGCGGATATTACCATTGCCCAAGTATCTGAAGTGGTTGAACTTGGTGCTTTAGACCCTGAACACATAATTACCCCAGGCATTTTTGTTCAGCATGTTGTTGCTGTCACACCTGCACAGTAATTGGAGATTTTTATATGAGCTATACCAAATTAACTCGCGACCAAATTGCTGAACGTGTGGCGCAAGATATCCCTGACGGTGCTTATGTTAACTTAGGCATTGGTCTCCCGACTAAAATTGCCAACTACTTGCCTTCAGATAAGGACGTATTTTTACATTCAGAAAATGGTTTATTGGCCTTTGGTGAAAAGCCCGAGGTTGGACAAGAAGACCCTGAACTGATTAATGCAGGCAAAGAATTTGTCACGATGCTGACAGGTGGTGCATTTTTCCATCATGGTGACTCATTTGCCATGATGCGTGGGGGGCATTTAGACATCGCAGTTTTAGGAGCATTCCAAGTTGCACAAAATGGCGATCTTGCCAATTGGCACACCGGTGCACCTGATGCGATTCCTGCTGTAGGTGGTGCAATGGACTTAGCTGTAGGCGCAAAAAAAGTCTTTATTACGACCGATCATGTCACTAAAAAAGGTGAACCAAAGATTGTTGCAGAACTGAGCTACCCAGCGACAGGCTTGAAGTGTGTAGACCGAATTTATACTGATTTATGTGTGATTGATGTGACTTCAGAAGGCATGAAAGTTCTTGAAAAAGTTGAAGGTCTTTCTTTTGAAGAATTGCAGTCGCTAACGGGTGCGAAGCTGATTGATGCGACTGCTTAAAGCAAAATATTCCCTCTTTTTTAAAGGGGGGTTTTAGGGAGGATTAATAATAAAAATTAACTTCCTGTAAATCCCTCCCAACCTCCCTTTTACAAAGGGAGGAGCTGTGTTTCTAGGATTTAAAAAATGAAAAATGCCTATATTATTGATGCTATTCGTACACCTTTCGGCCGCTATGCAGGTGGTTTAGCACCAATTCGTGCAGATGATCTCGGTGCTTTGCCAATCAAAGCCATTATGGAACGCAACCCAACTGTAAATTGGGAAAAAGTAGATGACATTATCTTTGGCTGTGCCAACCAAGCCGGTGAAGATAACCGTAATGTCGGCCGTATGTCTGCGCTACTTGCAGGCGTCCCTTACCAAGTCCCTGCTACCACAGTAAACCGCCTATGTGGGTCATCTCTTGATGCAGTAGCTATGGCTGCACGTGCGATTAAATCGGGTGAAGTAGATCTGATTATTGCTGGCGGTGTAGAGTCAATGTCACGCGCACCTTTAGTTATGGGTAAATCTGAAGCAGCCTATGGTCGTACTCAAAAAATTGAAGATACCACTATGGGTTGGCGCTTTATCAACCCTAAACTCAAAGAAATGTATGGTGTCGAAACCATGCCACAAACGGCAGAAAATGTCGCCGAGCAATTTAAGATCAATCGTGAAGATCAAGACAAATTCGCATTGAATAGTCAACTACGCACTGCAGCAGCCCAAGCACGTGGTTTTTTTGCCAATGAAATTATTCCCGTACACATCGCTCAGCGTAAAGGCGAGCCTGTTGTAATTGATACGGATGAACACCCTCGAGCATCAACCACACTTGAAGCTTTGACAAAACTTAAACCTGTGGTGAAAGCAGATGGAACAGTGACTGCAGGTAATGCTTCAGGCATTAATGATGGTGCGACCGCTCTACTCATTGCATCTGATGAAGCCGTTACACGCTATGGTTTAAAACCACGTGCCAAAGTGATTGCTGCAACAGTAGTTGGGGTTGAACCTCGGATTATGGGCTTTGGCCCTGCACCTGCGATTAAAAAACTACTTTCGCAAACTGGCTTAACACTTGCACAAATGGATGTAATTGAACTGAATGAAGCTTTTGCAGCCCAAGCACTTGCAGTGACACGTGACTTAGGACTTGCTGATGATGATGCTCGCGTCAACCCGAATGGTGGTGCGATCGCCATTGGACATCCACTCGGTGCATCAGGCGCACGTTTAGTTACCACTGCTTTGAATCAACTCGAAGCAATCAACGGCAAATTCGCGCTTTGTTCGATGTGTATTGGTGTCGGTCAAGGGATTGCTTTGATCATAGAAAAAATTTAACTAATTTAAAATCCACTCCCTTTATCAAGGGAGTTTGGGAGGGATTCAATGCCAACATTCAATTCAAATGATGCTCAGATTAACTATCAAACTTTTGGCAATAATACAAAGCCAACCTTGATATTTTCAAACTCATTAGGCACCAATTTTTCGATGTGGAAACCGCAAGTTGATGTGCTGAAAAAACTATTTTATATCATTTGTTATGACACCCGTGGTCATGGTGAATCAACTGCACCCAAAGGCCCATATACATTGGCGCAACTCGGCCAAGATGTTATTCACTTGATGGATCATCTCTCCATTAAAACGGCATCATTTTGCGGTATTTCTATGGGTGGGCTTACAGGCCAATGGTTAGCCATCCATCATCCTGAACGTTTTAATCATGTGATTGTATGTAATACGGCAGCCAAAATTGGGCAAGAACACGCATGGACTGAACGCGCAAAACTCGTGCGTGAACAAGGCCTAGAACCGATAGCTAGTACAGCTGCATCGCGCTGGTTTAGTGAACCCTTTATCCAAAGTAACACAGCAGTGATTGCAAAACTTTCTAACGACTTAGGTGCTGGCAGCCCTGAAGGTTATGCAAGTTGTTGTGAAGCTTTGGCTAAAGCGGATCTAACGACAGAGATTTCACAAATACGAATCCCACTTTTAGTCATCGCGGGTACGCTCGACCCCGTAACAACTGTTGCAGATGGACAATATTTAGTGAATCAAATTCGTAGTAGCGCACTATTTGAAATTGAAGCTTCACATATTTCAAATATTGAACAAGCACAGATCTTTACTCAAACAATTTCAGAATTTTTAGAGCAAAGTTAAATACAAGTTCATCTAAACACAATATAAAATGCCTGCTTAAAACAGGCATTTTTTTAATAAAAAATTAGATTAGAAAGTACTAAATGCGTTGTAACTCATTAACAGATGTACCACTTTGCGCTAACCATGTTGCACGGCGTTTAAACAGTTTAGGTGCAGCCATATTTACGTCATCAATCAATTTTTGTAAATCTGCATTCAATAACTGGCCATTTTTAACCAATGTTTGCCCTGCTACCATCGTCATGACAACATCTTGACCTTGTACAGCATGAACCAAATTGTGATGTAGGTTAAATAATTGACCTTCTTTAATCAGTGGCGTCATACGTGGTGTTGCCGTATTTACCACAATCATATCTGCCTGTTTTCCCGTCTCTAAAGAGCCAATTTTGTCTTGCATACCTAAGGCTTTCGCTCCTAAAGAAGTGGCCATTTTGCACACAGACCATGCGTCTAAAGATGCCGCATTTAAATTGGAGAATTTTGCCAATAAAGACGCTGTTTTCATTTCTTCAAACATGTCTAAATTATTATTCTCTTTTTCACCGTCTGTGCCTAAGCCCACGGCCAAACCTTTGGCCAGCATTTGCGTAATAGGTGCTGCACCAGAAGCCAACTTCATGTTTGAAATTGGGTTATGTGCCACACCTACACGGTAATTTTTTAAAATATCTATTTCTGTCACATCTGCCCAAACACAGTGTGCAAGTAAGCACTTAGGTACATCAAATAAGCCTAACTGCTCCAGAGTTTGGATGGGGCGCACACCATAACGCTTCAAATTTTCTTGCACATCAAACTGACTTTCATTGCTATGGGTATGAAATCCCGTTTGATAATCCTGACAGAGCTTTTGTATGCGATCTAATGCTGGTTCTTGTGCATAAAATAAATGCTCTAGCCCCACCCACACCTCTATACGACCTTGTGCGCTTTGGTGCCAACGGTTGAGTAAAGCCTCATTACTTTTGAGCGTTTCAAAGTAGTTGTGGTCAGGGTGCTCTGCCACATAAGGCACCAATACCGCTCGAATGCCGAGTTCTTTAGCCGCTTCTGCACTACCATCCATAAAACGCCACATATCAACTATTGTGGTCGTACCCGACAGAAGTGCCTCTGCATAACACAAGTAAGAGGCAATTTTGGCATCTTCAGGCAGAAGTACGCGGTGCATTGGATCAATAAACTGTTGCAACCAATCCCATACGGCCAAGCCTTCTGCAGTCCCTCGTAAAAAACCAGAGTGACAATGTGTATTCACTAAACCTGGCATGAGTAAGCCATTTGCATAATGTTCAACTATTGCGTCTGGATACTGCGCTTGAAGTATTGCTAATGTCCCAACTTGCTGAATGATTTGACCATCGATGAGCACTGCCCCTTGTTCAATACAGTCTAATTGCTCATTCATAGTCAGAACATAATCTGCACTGATAATTTTCATTCGTATCTCTATTGTTATAGCTGTGGGAGTTATGGCGTAAATGTCTTACCTAATGATGCAGGTAAGTTCATTTTCAATAATTTTTTGTCACGTGAAATTATGACGAGCACGACAATCGTAGCCACATAAGGCAATGCAGAAAGCAGCTCATTTGGCACGTTTAAACCCAATGCTTGCGCATGAAATTGTAAAATTGTGACGCCACCAAATAGGTATGCACCCAACATAAGACGTGTAGGTTTCCATGTCGCAAATACGACTAAGGCAATTGCAATCCAACCACGTCCTGCCACCATGTTTTCAATCCACATTGGTGTATATACCGTTGATAAAAACGCACCGCCAACGCCTGCCATTGCACCACCAAACAACACGGCACAATAACGAATGGCCAAGACGTTATAACCCATTGCATGTGCACTTTCTGGTGACTCACCCACTGCTTTTAATAGCAAGCCTAAACGTGTTTTTGCCAATACCCACCAAATCACGACAAAGGCCAAAATCGACAAATACACCACATAGTTTTGCTGAAATAGCACAGGGCCTATAAATGGAATATCTGCTAATCCAGGAATATTCATATTTTGTAAGCCGGGTAAAGCCATGCTCACGTAGTTTTGACCAATAAATGCCGAAATACCAATCCCAAAAATGGTCAGTGCCAAGCCACAAGCCGACTGGTTTGTACTTAAGGACAGGGTAAAAAATGCGAAGATGAGTGACATAAACATGCCCGCCAAAGCCCCAACCAATAAGGCACTGGCAACGCTTGCTTCATAGTGCGCAGCAAATGCAAAACCTGCGATTGCACCTACTAACATCATGCCTTCTACACCAAGGTTAATTACCCCTGTACGCTCAGCAACTAATTCACCTAAACCTGCAAAAATCAGAGGTGTTGCAGCTGCAATCGTTCCCGCTAAAATCGCGGTCATTTCAATACTCATGATTTATTCCTTTTGATTTAAGCCACGCCAGCATTTGGTACGGGTGCAGTTTTCTTTTTGGCAAAACGGTAGCGCTTTTCAATTAGCACATCCGACGCCAATAAGAAAAAGAGTAATAAGCCTTGGAAAATACCGGTAATTGCGACAGACAGTTGTAATTGCATTTGTGCCATTTCACCTCCAAGGTAAAGTAGTGCCATCAATAGCCCTGCAAGTACAATTCCGATCGGGTTTAAACGGCCTAAATACGCCACAATAATGGCTGCATAGCCATAACCTGGGGAAATATTTGGATTTAACTGACCAATTGGGCCTGCAACTTCACAAATACCTGCAATACCTGCCATCAGTCCAGAGATCCCTAAACTTAACCACACGGCTTTTTTAGATGAAAACCCTGCATATTGTGCAGCCAAAGGCGCCTGACCACTGACTTCAAGTTTGTAAGCCGTCATGCTTTTTTTAATAAAAAACCAAAATACAATCACGGCTAAAAGCGTTAAAAAGATAGAGACATTGACACGTGTGCCTTCCACAATAAAAGGCAAAGTGGCACTTTCACCAAACATCACAGACTGTGGAAAGTTCATGCCATCTGGGTCACGCCATGGTCCATTCACCAAATACAATAAAACAAACAAAGCCACGTAATTCATCATGAGCGTAGTCAATGTTTCTTCTGCATTAAAATGTGTTTTTAAAAATGCAGGAATGAGCCCCCAAAATGCACCACCAATCGCACCCATCACAATCATGAGGGGTAAAATCCACCAGCCCATTTGGTCATGAAATAAAATGGCAATACCACCACCAAAAATGGCGCCCATGGTGAGCTGTCCTTCGGCACCAATATTGAAGAGCTTGGCGCGAAAGCCAATGGCAAGGCCGAGCGCAATTAATATGAGCGGGCTGGCTTTAATCACCAATTCACTTAAGCTATAGAGCGAAGTTAAAGGCTCAATAAAAAAGATATACAACGCTTTAGCGGGGTCTACCCCCAAAATAAAAAACAACAAACTTCCAACAACCAGCATGGCAATGAGTGCGATGAGTGGTGACAACCATCTCATCAGTTGTGAGGGCTTTTCCCTCGGTTTTAATAAATACATGGATTCACCTCTATGCCTTGCTAAGCATGTAATTCTGGCTGTTTGCCATCATGTACATCGGATTGTTCTGATGCAATGCCCGACATGAGCAAGCCAATTTGTTCCGCATTTGTGCTTGTAGTTGCTTGTGGCGCCGAAAGCTTGCCTGAAGCAAGCACACAAATTTGGTCACTAATTTCGAATAACTCTTCCAATTCTTCTGAAATCACTAAAATAGCCACGCCAGTGCGCGACAGATCGATTAAAGTTTGTCGAATAAACATGGATGCACCAACATCTACGCCCCAAGTTGGCTGAGAAATAATTAAAAAATTGGGTTGTTGTAAAATTTCACGACCGACAATAAATTTTTGTAAATTACCACCAGACAGTGATCGTGCTTCTGCATGTGCACCAGCAGCCTTGACGCCAAATTTTTGAATACAATGCTCTGCAAATGCTTTAGTTTTCGAAAAATTAATAAAGTTAAAACGCGTCAACCCATGACGAAATGCCGTGAGTAAAGCATTTTCCGCTAAGGTCATCGCAGGGACTGCACCTCGGCCTAAACGCTCTTCTGGAACAAAGCCCAAGCCTAAATCACGGCGCTCACCCGCATTTAATTTGGTAATATTTTGACCCTTTAGCCATATCTCACCTTGCTCAGAAAATGATTCGCCAGAAAGCAAAGCCAAAAGCTCAGCCTGACCATTGCCCGATATTCCCGCAATCCCCATGATTTCGCCTGCTTGAATATTCAGGTTAATTCCAGCTAAAGACACGCCAAAAGGATCATCAGAAGTTTTGGATAAATTAGAAACCTCAAAGCAAGTAACTTTCTTACCTTCATAATCAGCATGTACATAGGTCGGCAATTCACGCCCAATCATCAGTTTGGCTAAATCACTGGTCGAGTTATTTTCGGGTAAAACATGACCTGTCACTTGACCATTTTGGAGAATGGTCGCTTCGTCACAAAGTTCTTTAATTTCATGTAACTTATGACTGATATAAAGAATAGATACACCTTGAGATGCTAAGAGTTTTAGCGTTTTAAATAACTGCTGTACGGCTTGTGGTGTCAGGACAGAAGTTGGTTCATCCAAAATAATTAACGATGGGTTTTGCAGTAGGCATCGGATAATTTCTACACGTTGTCGCTCACCTACAGATAAAGAATGGACTTCACGTCTTGGATCTACAGGTAGGCCATATTGCTTGGAAACCTCTAGAATTTTTTGATGTAGGTCGTCCAAATCAATTTTATCGTCCAGACCTAACAAAATATTTTGTGCAACGGTTAAGGTTTCAAACAAAGAAAAATGTTGATAGACCATGCCAATACCTAGCTTACGGGCCATCGATGGATTATCAATTTTTACTTCTTTACCATTCCAAATGATTTGCCCTTGATCAGCTTTGGTCGCACCATAAATAATCTTCATCAAGGTACTTTTTCCAGCACCATTTTCACCCAATATTGCGTGAATATGTCCTGCTTGTACTTTCAAGTTAATGTTGTCATTGGCTTTCAATGAATTGTAATTTTTACAAATATTGAGGAGCTCAAGACGAGGAATGGCTGTACTTGGTGCTCGATTTAGTTTTATGTCAGGTTCATGTTGAAATGCATTCATACCTCAAGCTCTCATTTTTAAAATCTAGGGTGTATGGCTTGAGCCTAGATACTGCGTATCTAGGCTAAATTCGGCTTTATTTAGGTAGAGCGCCTTCTACACCTTTAACATAAAAGTTCATTTTGCCAAGTTCAGCATCAGTCATAGACTTACCTTTAGCCACGACTAGACTGCCATCTTGTTTATAAATAGGGCCTGTAAATGGGTGCAATGTGCCTTTCTGAATCGCACTTTGTACGTTAAGCGCTTTTTGTTTTACATTGGCTGGGACAAAAGGTGCAAAGTTTTCAATTTTTACAGCATCTTGTTTTACGCCATACCAAATTGCGCTCGGTTTCCATGTTTTATTCGCCACTTGTTGCATGACAGGCGTATAAATTTTTTCCCAATGTAAAACCGATGCTGCCAGTTGCGCTTTGGCACCAAATTTACTCATGTCCGAATCCCAACCAAAGGCATAAACACCTTTTTGTTCGGCAGCTTGCACCACCGCTGGTGAATCTGTGTTTTGCATGAGTACATCTGCATTTTGCGCAATGAGCGCCAAAGCGGCATCACGCTCTTTACCAGGATTAAACCAAGAGTTCACCCAAATCACTTTGGTTTTAATTTTTGGATTGACACTTTGAGCACCTAAGGTATAGGCATTAATGTTGCGTACCACTTCTGGAATTGGGAAAGACCCCACTACGCCTAGGGTATTCTTTTTAGTTTGTTGACCGGCAACCACACCTAACATATAGGCACCTTCATAGGTACGTACGTCATATACCCCTAAATTTTTGCCTTGCTTATAGCCAGTTGCATGCATAAATACAGTATTAGGAAATTGTTTCGCCACTTTCTCCATTTGGTTCATATAACCAAAGGACGTCCCAAAAATCACTTTATTCCCTTGCTGTGCCAAATTTCGAATAACACGTTCTGCATCAGCAGTTTCAGGAACATTTTCAATATGAGAGGTTTTATATTTTCCAGCCAATGCTTTTTCAGCTTTAATACGGCCTTGGTCATGTGAATATGTCCAGCCATGATCACTGGTTGGACCAATATAAACAAAGGCTGCTTTATCCGTAGCATTGGCAGCAGTAATAAACGAAGTCCCCAAAAGCGTCGCTGTACTGAGTGTTAGAACGATTTTTTTTAACTGTGTTTTAAAGCTATATTCTTTTGGCATGAAGCTGCTCCTACTCATTAAATGCATTTCTAAATTGATGTAATTACAAGGCATTAGAAATATAAAAATTGAACATCGGTTTAAATGTCTGTGTTCACTTTCTGTTAATTAGCAAGTTCCATTCCAAAGTTAATAAAAATTAGAACATAGACACTTTGTTCGATTTTTTAGAACGCATATATGAATTTTTAAACAATAAATACAATGACTTATGATTTTATAGACAATGTAATTTGTGAGTTTTTCGTATCCATTTCAAAACACTTTTTTTAAATTTTAACGATTAAAACAAAAGTGCATTTTTTTAGCGCAAGTGCTTTTTTGTATGCACCCAAAATAAAAAAAGCCCTGTACCATCAATCGTACGGGGCTGTTTTTAAAAATTTTTAGTTAGATTTGTTCTAGTATTTTCTGTTCATCTTGGCTTAAGTCATAAGCTTTCATATACATTTCTTCCATGTGTTCACCTGCCGTACATGGGCGGTATCGATATACCTCGCCATCATTCAATGTGCCGGGTAGCGCATTAATCGCAGTCATATAATTTGGCCCATAAAAAAATGGAATTGAATAACGAGACTGCCCACCAGCATATACATTACGCACCCGATGTGGATTAGATTTAAATAAATCATTACTCCAACGCGGAATAAGATCTCCTAAATTCACCACAAATGTTCCATCAATGGGCGGTGCTGTCACCCATGTGCCATCAGGTAAACATACTTCTAAACCACCACAACTGTCTTGCGCTAAAATGGTAATTGAACCCCAATCTGTATGTGCCCCCACACCATAACTATCAATATCAGCATCTGCAGGATGTGGCGGATAACGGAGCATTTTTAGCGTGATCATTGGATCATGATAGCTTTCATCAAAATAATGCTCATCTAAATTTAATGCTAAGGCCAAAAGTTGCATAATGCGTTTGGCTAATTCGCTTAGTGCCTGAATATATTCCTGACAATGTTGCTCCATTTCTGGCACTTCGGCATGTGGCCATTGGTTAATTCCATAACCTTGATAATGTGCCAAAACGTAGGGATGATCACTGGCATAATTTTTCCCGCAGTAAAATCCTTCCTTAAGATCAGGTTTACCACTGTAATCGGACTTTTGCGCAGCGAATTGTTCGAATCCCAAATGACTAGCATTTAAACTTTGGTCATATTTCAGTTTTGTAGCTAAGGGTAAATCGAATATTTTTTGACAGAGTACAAATTGGCGCTGAATAATTTCAGCAGAAATGCCATGATTTTTAACATAAAAAAAACCGGAATGCGTGGCTGCTTCACGTAGTAAAGCGACAACTGCATGGGCCTGATTTGAATCAGATACAAGCGCTTCACTCAAATCTAAAACTGGAATACTGGTCATGTTTTTATTACCTGTAAAAATCAATGTGCGCTTGGAACAGCGCACAAAACAATATTGAAATTACGCCCGAATAGCTGATCTATTTGTTTTATTTAGGAAATGTTCCTTCTACACCTTTAACGTAATAATTGGTTTTCGCTAAATCTGCATCTGTTAAAGACTTCCCTTTTGCAATCAACAAACTGCCATCTTGCTTATAGATTGGGCCACTAAATGGATGTAATGTCCCTTTTGCAATCGCATCGCGTACAGCCAAAGCTTTAGCTTTCATTTCAGGTGTGGTATTTGGGCCAAAGTTTTCAATATTCACAGCGCCTTGTTGAGCACCATATTTTATAGCACTACTTTTCCATTTATTTGCGAGTACATCTTTCATCACAGGCTCATAAATTTTTTCCCAATGTAGTACTGCGGCTGCCAAGTGTGCTTTAGGGCCAAACTTAGTCATATCGGAATTCCAGCCAAAGGCATACACGCCTTTTTGCTCTGCCGCTTGGACCACTGCAGGCGAGTCCGTATTTTGCATGAGTACATCTGCTTTTTGAGCAATCAGTGCCAAAGCAGCTTCTCGCTCCTTACCAGGGTTAAACCACGTATTGGCCCAAATCACTTTGGTTTTTACTTTCGGGTTTACGCTTTGTGCACCTAAAGTATAGGCATTAATATTACGTACAACCTCAGGAATAGGAAAAGAAGCCACCACACCAATGGTATTGGTTTTGGTTTTTTGCCCAGCCACTACGCCTAACATATAAGCGCCTTCATAGGTACGTGTTTCATACACACCTAAGTTTTTGCCCTGCTTATAGCCCGTTGCATGCATAAATACAGTATTTGGAAATTGCTTTGCGACTTTTTCCATCGCATTCATATAGCCAAAGGAAGTACCAAAAATAATTTTATTGCCTTTTTGTGCCAAATTTCGAATCACACGTTCTGCATCTGCAGTTTCAGGTACATTTTCGATATAACTGGTTTGGTATTTACCCGCCAAGGCTTTGTCTGCTTTTATACGTCCTTGTTCATGTGAATAAGACCAGCCATGATCACTGGTTGGACCTAAATAAACAAAAGCTGCTTGCTCTTTGGCTTGGGTTAAACTCGAAATGCCAATAGCTAAAATAGTTAAAGCCCCCACAAACACTTTCTTGTTAAATTGCATACAGACCCCCCTCACCTTTTATGATTGATCACTTGATTTTTGACTTTCTAGACATTTTTTAAATATGCAATTAGCATTCCAAATACAATTAGGTTTGATTATTTTATTAAAATATTAAAAGTTACCAATAAAATAATTTAGTTCTATTATATTTAAGTGATTAAAACCCATTAAAAATATGAATAATATAAAATTAAAATAAACCTATTTAACGATTTGACCAAAATTCAGCTTGTACTTGTATTATTTCTGGCTCTAATTCTTCCATAGGACCAATCAATTCAATGTCTTTTTGACCATGTGCAAATACATAAGATGCAGGAATGCTCAGGGTTGGATTTTCATGATGATTTCCAGTGCATGCCAAAAGTTTTTCTTCAGTCATGGCAAAAACCACACGCCCAATATTGGCCCAATAAATGGTTCCTGCACACATACAGCACGGTTCTACGCTGGTGTACAAAGTACAATTCCATAAATATTCAGCTGTATAATTAGTGCTGGCGATACGTGCTAAAGTTGATTCCGCATGATTAACACTGTCAATATTACACTGAGTGAAAAGCACCGTTTCGTGATCTGGCGCAACCAATACTGCACCAAATGGGTGATGCCCTAAAGATATTGCACGCTCAGCGACATCATTAGAAAGTTTTAAAAAATTAATCATCTGTTCATGAGTCGGTTTATTCATCAAAATGACCCCAAATAAATATATTTAAATTTAATAAATAATCAAAAATACTGTCTAAAAATAAAAAAGCACTTTTAAATAAAAGTGCTTCATATAATCAAATTAAACAGTATATCGTTTACTCAATCCCCATTCGGCTAATATACGGCGATATGTTGTCGATGAGCGATCAGCTTCAAAATGCGCCTCCATACTAATGTCAAGCGGAAGCTCCTCAGGTTTTTGACTTTCAACCATGTCTTGATCTTCAGCAAAAATCTGTGCATTAAAGTCATATACCGCTTGCAAGTCGCCTGTGGTGTCAAAATTACGTGTAAGTGGTACAAATAATCGGGTTTGATTATGTGAAACAGGACAGCAAGCATTTAAAATTTTCAAAATGCCATCATTTGGAAAATACACCGTCAACGTTGCTGAAAATGGCGGATAGACATCAAATTCACGCGTCCATAAAAAGTCTTCTGGCGCTAAATGTTGCATCCCATGCGGATAATTGCTGACATCAGAAATATAGATGCTTTTCAGTCCATAATCAGTTCGCTCAGTGTGATATTTGGGTACAACAGGATTATCACGCGTAGCAAAAGCTTCATGATGCACCCATGCAAAATGCGCTACATCAATAAAACCTTCTAATTGACGGCCACTTGAACCTGCAATATCAACATAAGGCGGCAAAATAGCTTGATGATCGGCATCATCCCAAGTTTCAAGAATTGGAAAATTGGCTTCGCTTTCATTTCGGCTAAATAAACTGGTCCAAATCAGGCCATATTTTTCTACAACTGGAAATTTCGTTAAGCTAAAACGATCTGATATTTTCGTTAGTTCTGGTTGCGCAGGAATTTTGCTGCATTTACCATCGGTGTTATAGCGTAAGCCATGATATGGGCAAACAATCTCTTCACCTTCAACCCAGCCTTTACTGAGCGGTACACCACGATGTGGACAAATATTTCGTACCAGATGAATTTGACCACTTTCGGTTTTGTATAAGGCCATTTTCACATCAAGCAAAATAACTTGTTGAGGCTCAATCGTGACATCTTGAACACGTGCAACAGGATACCAGTGCTGTGCCAAAATATTCCAATCCGATGCTTCAAATTGGCTACATTGCGGTTGGCTAAATAAATTGAGGACTGGAATAGCGTTCATAATAGACTCACGAATAGCATTAATTTTGCAGAAATTCTGATGTAAAACGAAACATACTGACTTCTGCCTGATGCTTTTAAATTAATGTTTTTATTAATTTTCTGTCTATTAGAATGTTTCTAACATTTTGTTCTAATAATTAGAACATCTGAGTATTCACTTCATTTTCTGCAACATTGCTTCAGATACATTTTTAGCTGTGAAAAAAATTGCTCATTCCAAATAATAAGTTGTTCTATTTTTGACAAATTTGAATGGCTGGTACAAAAATTGTATGCATGCACGTCATAATGATTTGTGTATGGTTACTTTATGACAACGCTTTGGATTAAAAACCCCATGGCTATTTTTACCGCCAATGATCAAGATGCACGTGGCGGTCTGCTTATTTCAAACGGTAAGATAACTGAACTGGTTGCGCTTGGACAAAGCCCTAAACAACCTTATGACACTTTTTTTGATGCATCACAGTTGGTAATTACTCCGGGTTTAATTAACAGCCATCATCATTTTTATCAAACCCTAACACGTGCTTGGGCACCCGTGGTCAACGCGCCACTTTTCCCTTGGTTAACCACTTTATACCCAGTGTGGGCCAAGCTAAATCCTGAACAACTCCATTTAGCCACTCAAATTGCCCTTTCAGAGCTTTTGCTTTCTGGCTGTACATTTGCAGCTGATCATCATTATTTATTTCCACAGCAATTAACAGATGCCATAGACATACAAGTCACTGCCGCTAAAGAAATTGGCCTTCGCGTGATGCTCACGCGCGGTTCAATGAGTTTAGGTCAAGATGCAGGTGGTTTACCACCACAACATACTGTGCAAGATATTGATATTATTTTAAAAGACTCAGAACGCTTGGTGAAAAAGTATCATCAGCGTAGCCCTGATGCGATGGTGAATATTGCGCTGGCACCGTGTTCGCCTTTTTCAGTCACGCAAGACATAATGAAAGAAAGTGCCCAATTAGCACAGAATTTAGATGTCCGCTTACATACGCACTTGGCTGAAACCATAGATGAAGAAAATTTCTGCTTAAATATGTTTGGCATGCGCACGGTAGATTATTTGGAAAGCGTCGGTTGGCTGAGTGATCGTACTTGGTTAGCACATGGCATTCATTTTAATGCTGATGAAATACGGCGTTTAGGACAAGCCAAAGTAGGCATTTGTCATTGCCCACATTCCAATATGCGTCTTGCTTCTGGTATTTGCCCAACCATGGACTTATTACACGCTGGTAGCCCAATTGGTTTAGGCGTAGATGGCTCGGCGTCGGGTGATGCGTCTAATTTAATCCTTGAAACACGCCAAGCAATGTATTTACAGCGCCTCAAATATGGTGCAGAAAATATCACACCTGAGCTTGCATTGAGCTGGGCAACCACAGGTTCCGCACAGCTTCTTGGTCGTGAGCAACATTTAGGGCAATTACAAGTAGGCTTTCAGGCGGACTTAGCCTGCTATGCATTGAATGATGTGAAATTTTCAGGTGCACATGATCCAATCGCTGCTTTGCTACTGTGTGGTGCAGACCGTGCTGAACATGTCATGGTAAACGGTGAATGGGTCGTCAAAGACCAAAGCTTAGTCAATGTTAATATTGATGAACTGCAAGCTAAACACCGCGTTGCTGCCAAAGCCTTACTGGCAGCATGATCAAAAAGACCGAAGTCATGTGCTTCGGTCTAAATTTTAATTCTAGCGATACTTTTAAAGCCCATATATTTCAAGATTAAATGAGGAGATATTAAGCTACAGGATGATTGAGTTGATCAATGATACCTTGTGCGGCCAATTCATTTAATTCAGATTCAGTTCTAAATTGGGACAAAATTTCTGTCGTGTGCTGCCCTAACTGTGGTGGTGCATGACGGTATTCCACTGGTGTATCAGATAATTTCATCGGTGATCCAATCACTTTAAAATCATGATTTAAAGCATGTGGAATATTTACCACCATTTGACGATGTTGAATTTGCGGTTCATTTAATGCGTCTTCTACAGAGTTGATTACACCCACTGGCACTTTTACCGCATGAATCGCATCAACCCAAACTTGAGCATCTTGAGTGAGAAAATAAGCACTCAATAATGGAATTAATTCTTCACGGTGTTTCACTCGATCTTGATTACGTAAATAGTTCGGCTGATCTAGCAGTTCTGTATAGCCAATCGCAATACACAAGTCTTTAAATTGTTTGTCATTACCACAGGCAATAATAAATTCCTTATCTTTGGCTTTAAAAGTTTGATACGGCACAATATTCGGGTGATTATTTCCCATACGCTTAGGTGCTTTACCTGAGGTCAAATAGTTCATACCTTGATTGGCTAAAGTCGCCACCTGTACATCGAGTAAAGACATATCGATATATTGACCACGTCCAGTATGCTGCCGCGCCAACAATGCCGCCTGAATAGCAATGGTTGAGTACAATCCCGTTTGAATATCGACCACAGCGACCCCCACCTTTTGTGCTCCGCCACCCATCATATCATCAGCTTCACCAGTAATACTCATCAGACCTGACATGCCTTGAATAATAAAGTCATAGCCTGGTTCTTCTGCGCGAGGCCCATCCTGACCAAAACCTGTAATTGAGCAATATACGATATTTGGATTTAGCGCACTAAGCGATGCATAGTCCAAACCATATTTGGCAAGTGAGCCTGCTTTGTAGTTTTCAATCACGACATCTGCCGTTTTAGCAATTTCACGGACTAGGGCTTGCCCTTCTTCACTAGCAATATCAATGGCTACAGAATATTTATTACGGTTCGCACATTGGTAATAGCCTGATTCTCTCGTCGCTTGACCTTGCTGATTTGGCATCCAAGGTGGTCCCCACATACGGGTATCATCCCCGACTTTAGGACGCTCAATTTTGATTACCTCTGCACCTAAATCAGCCAATATTTGACCGCACCAAGGACCCGCCAAAACACGGCTTAAGTCTAATACTCGAATTCCTTTTAATGCACCCATAGTTCACTCCAGATGTGCCATAGTATTGAGCTATGGCACAGATCTTTTTATTTATTTTGCTGTTGCAGTTTTTGCATTAGTTTTTTGCGCTGCATCAGCAGCATGTGTATCTAAACTTAAACTGGTCAGTTTTTCTTTTTCCGCATCTGAAGAAAACGATGCTTGCTGCGGGTCATATTGGCGTTCACGGATAAACAAGCCAGGAATAACACCTGCAATAAAGTACGCAGCTCCCATTACAATAAAGGCCATGGTGAACGATCCGCCAGCGGCAATCATACCAATGGTTGCTGGTGCAATGGCTGCGCCCAAACGTCCCATATTGTAAGCCCCACCAATAGCTGTACCGCGTACATCCGTAGAGAAACTTTCTGCCATATAAGTTGCATTTACCCCGTATGGAATACCGTATAAGAAACCGAAAGTTACGAGTAAATAGGCGATATTGGCTGGTGTGTTATAGAAAATGATGATTGGTAAGAAGGCTGCCGTGGCTACCGTACCAAACACAAAGGTAATACGACGTCCGAACTTATCAGCAGCATAGCCTGCTAAAATTTTGCCCAGAATCATGGCGGTATATGCACCTACCATATAGCCAGTCATGGCTTTAAAGTTCATGCTGAGTTCGGTTTCTAAATACGTCGGCATCCAGTTGTTAACACCGTAATAACCGAATTGTAGAAATGCAGCGGTCGACATCCAAAGGAAGAACATTTTGCGATGATTGGTATGGCCAAAAATACGTTTGTAAATACTTTCAGAAGGCGCGTTTTGAGTGGCTGCAGCATGTTGCTGTACAGGCTCAAGTTTTAATTCACGGCGTTTTAGCTGCTCAATTTTTGCTTCCTGCCAAGATTTTGGTTCAGGAACAAAACGCATAAAGATAAGAGCAAAAGCAGCAGGAATAATGGTGACATAAAATAGCATGCGCCAGCCATGATCTGGAATAATGGCACCCGCCATCAGCGTTGCAACGATATACCCCACGGTTTGACCCGTTTGCAAAGTCCCGAGTACTGTTGTGCGGTATTTGGTTGGTACATATTCTGCCATCAGCGTATTACACGCCATATAAAGTGAGCCCAAACCAAATGCGCCAATAAAACGTAAAATTAAAAATTGTTCATAGCTTTGGGTAAAGCCTAAAATACAGGTCATGATTGAGAAAAATACTACCGACCAAGCAATAGTTTTCACACGGCCGAATTTATCGCAGGCCCATCCACCAGAAATACCACCCAGCGCCATCCCTGCTAAAGAAGAGCTACCAAGCATTCCTGCTTGAAATGTACTTAAACCAAACTCAGCCTTTAAACTGGTGAGGCTGAATGACAGCAACATAATGTCTACACCATCAATCACCAAAGAAATAAAGGCAAAAATAAAGGCCATTTTCCAAGTGTTGCTGGTAATACGATGCATCGTGCCCACGTTAGAAGGCAATTTGAGCGTTCCTTCTCCGTTTTGCATTTCGTTATTCATTTCCTTGTTCCTCATTTTCCCAAATGAGTCATCGGCATTCCTATGTCTGCACATTTGCCTTTTTTATTCTTTTTATTTCATCACTGCTCAGGCTATTGCACAGAGTTACAAGAGTGTTTCACGATGAATCCTTTATTGATTAAGTTTATTTTTGCACAAAAAGTCTCTAAGGCACTCTATGTAGAGCACCTTATGAATATATAATTCAATTAGTTACAAAAAGACGCGATGCCTGTTTGCGCACGACCAAGGATCAGCGCATGTACATCATGCGTTCCTTCATAAGTGTTGACGACTTCGAGGTTAACCAAATGGCGGGCAACACCAAACTCATCAGAAATGCCATTTCCGCCCATCATGTCACGCGCTACACGGGCAATATCTAAAGCCTTGCCACAGTTGTTACGTTTAAAAGGTCGGCCAAACTGTTTACGGTCCATGGTGTATTGGTGTGCTGTATGCCAACAGAACTCAGCTGCGCCCATTGCACCCCAAGCGATACCATAACGTGCACTATTTAGGCAGGTAAATGGACCTTTTAAACCACGTACTTCTGGAAAAGCGTTTTCTTCAGGGACAAAGACATTGTCCATGACAATTTCACCGGTAATCGAGGCACGTAAGCCAACTTTACCGTGAATTGCTGGAGCAGATAGACCATCCCAGCCTTTTTCCAAAATAAAACCGCGAATGTCACCCACATTGCCTTCAGCCGAAACCTCTTTCGCCCAAACCACAAAAACATCGGCAATTGGGCTGTTGGTAATCCACATTTTTGCGCCCGTTAGACGGTAGCCACCATCCACTTTTTTTGCACGCGTAATCATGCTGCCTGGGTCAGAGCCATGATCAGGTTCAGTCAGGCCGAAGCAGCCAATGTATTCACCCGTTGCCAGTTTTGGCAGGTATTTTTGTTTTTGCTCTTCCGAGCCAAATTCATTAATCGGCACCATCACCAAAGAACTTTGCACGCTGGCCATTGAACGGTAGCCAGAATCAACATATTCAATTTCACGTGCAACTAGTCCATAGCTAACATAGTTTAAACCTGCGCCGCCGTATTGCTCTGGAATGGTTGGGCCAAGTAAGCCCAGTTCACCCATTTCACGGAAAATTGAAACGTCTGTTTTTTCATGACGAAATTGTTCGAGTACACGTGGTTGCAAACGCTCTTGGCAATAAGCATGTGCAGTATCACGGATCATGCGTTCTTCTTCTGTTAATTGCTGTTCCAAAAGAAATGGGTCTTGCCAGTTAAATTGTACTTTTGCTTTTTTTACATTGACCATTTGATTCATCGCATCCTCTGCTTTTTCGGGTTTTCGTTGTTTTATTTGATGCTATGTGTGAAAAGTGATTCATTCAAACGATTAATTTGCATGTAGATATGCACCTTTCGCATACCTGAACTTGACCCACAGTGCGTTAAGCACTTTAGCCACTGATTTAAGCGATGGATTGTTTTATTTATAGACTATAGTGGTATATGAAAATCATTCTTATATGCCATTTTGTGATACCTATCGATAAAAAGGACTTTATCTATGCGGCGCAATATTCCGTCATTGCAAAGCTTAATTTGCTTTGAATCTGCTGCGAAACACGCAAGTTATACGCATGCTTCTCAAGAGTTATTTATTACGCAAAGTGCCGTGTCGCGCCAAATTCAACAGCTTGAAGAATATTTAGGTGTAATGCTATTTAGCCGAACACGTCACGGTGTAGATCTCACAGAAGCAGGCAAGCAATATGCAAAAAGTATTAAACCATTTTTGCAAGGCATCGAAAAAAGCACCTCAGATATCATGACGCACAAAGGCTTGGGCGGTACTTTAAAGCTGGGCGTTGTGCCAACCTTTGCCACACGTTGGCTGTTGCCAAAATTACATAAATTAAATGCGCAACATCCTGAAATTACAGTGCATTTGGAAACCAGTACCAAACCTTTTTTGTTTAATGAAAATGTCTTTGACGCGGCGATTTTTGCAGGAACGCAACAGCAAATTGAGCATTGGCCGGGCATTCAAGCACATTATTTAATGGATGAAGAAGTGGTTCCCGTTTGTTCCCCCAAATTGATTGAAAACAACTTTCCACATGCGGAAATGACGGATGATCACAGTTTTAATTTAAGCGATGAAGAGTTACTTCAATTGCCCTTATACAGCAAACCACCCGTCCAAGTATTTGGCAAGAATGGTTTCAAGCCCATCAGCTTCAGCATCCCAAACCATTTGATGGTCAGCGACATGAACTATTTTCTATGCTTTCTGTAGCAGCCAGTCATGGCATGGGTATGGCACTGATTCCACAAATGCTGATCGAAGCAGAACTGAGAAAAAAAGAATTGGTGATTGCATCAAATAAAAAACTGCACGGTAGCCGAAAATATTATTTAGTCCACTCGAGCCAAGACAGTTCACCGCAAATACAAAAATTTGTCGATTGGGTGCTACAAGAATTGAATCAGCTAAGTTGAAGTAGTCGCTATATTTTGAGTACAGTAAATTCGCTGAATCATCCATTCAATACATGCAACCGTACGCATTGGACTCATCAATTAAAATATAAGGCTAAATATCTATGCAAAAAATTGTGGTGTTTTCAGGTGCTGGCATGAGCGCAGAAAGCGGCATCAATACCTTCCGTGACAGTGATGGTCTTTGGGAACAGCATCGTATTGAAGATGTGGCCACACCTGAAGCTTGGGCACGCGATCCAGCTTTAGTACAGCGATTTTATAATGAACGCCGTAAACATATTTTAGCCGCAGAGCCAAATGCAGCGCATAAATTAATTGCTGAACTCGATGATTTTTTTGATGTTCAAGTCATTACACAAAATATTGATGATCTACATGAACGTGCAGGTAGTCACAATGTACTACATCTGCATGGCAATATTCGTTACGCAAAAAGCTCTGGCCCTCAGGCGCAATATACGCAGGAATTGTTTCCCATTGAATGTGCAGATTTAAACTTAGACATCGACAAATGCCCTGATGGATATCCTTTACGTCCACATGTGGTTTGGTTTGGCGAAGCAGTTCCTGCCTATGAAGATGCCAGTGTGAGTGTGCAAACAGCAGATATTTTTATTGTGATTGGCACAAGTCTGGCTGTCTATCCTGTGGCAGGATTGATTCACGAAATCCCTGCCAACTGCCGTGCATTTTATATCGATCCGAAAGCAGACTATCAACGCGTACCTGAGCAGTATCAATTGATTAAAGCAGGCGCGAGTGAAGGAATGAAAAAACTGTTTTTGCAATTGGTTGCGCCATAAAAAGACATTTTGGCATCAGTATCGATCAAAAAAACTAATATTGCCTGCTTCTTTTGCAGGCTTTTTGCTGTTTATAGCCTATCTAACTTGGCTTAAGTCCAATAAATCACGCCATACACGTGTTTGGCATTCAAATTGCTTAATAGTATTACGTTTTATTAAAAAAGTAATATTGGGGCTTGGTCAGTATGGGTTATGTCGCAAGAGAGCTCAGTCCGAAAAGCAAGCTATTGCTCGGCTTCGGATCATTTTTAATTCCTGTGCTTATTTGGTGTGCAGTGAGTTATTTGCCATTTTTATGGCATCCACAGGTGCAAATTACTCAGTCTGGCAGTGTGTCGTATTTGCAAGTCGATAGCCGTGTAGACAAAGCGGTGTTTTATGCCGAAGCGCAATCTGCGGTCAATGCAGGTGCAGAACCACCGCAAGGTAAACTGGTCAATCCAATCTATCTACCTGCACCGCATGAAGTGGCAAAAGCGCTGGTCACAGCCTTTATTACCCCGCCAGCCCAACCAGATGCCCCATGGTTTCATCAAAGCTTATGGCACAGTATTAAAATTGTGTTCAGCGCTTTTTTTATCGCCTCTCTCATCGGTATTCCGCTGGGTATTCTTTGCGGTTTTTCTCAAAAAATATCTCAACTGACAGAACCCTTTGTTGAGTTTTTCCGCTACTTGCCCGCTCCTGCTTTTGGTGCCTTAGCCGTTGCGATTTTAGGCATTAATGATGCACCTAAAATCGCCATTATTGTGATTGGTACGCTATTTCAGCAAATTCTAATTATTGCGAATACCACACGGATGGTAGACCGTGGCCTGATTGAAGCAGGTTTTACGCTAGGTACCAATAAATTAAAAAGCTTATTTCATGTGGTGATTCCAGCGGCGCTTCCCGACATTTACCGCGATTTACGTGTATTGTTGGGCTGGGCTTGGACTTATCTGATCGTATCTGAACTGATTGGCACAACCTCTGGGATTACGTGGTTTATTACTCAACAAGCGCGTTACCAAAACTTTGACAATGTCTATGCCGCGATCCTCATCATTGGAGTGATTGGTTTGGTGTGCGATGTGGTGCTAATGAAACTCGGTCAACGTCTATTTAAATGGAAAGCAGGAGCAAAATAATGAACAGCACAGAGTTTAATGCCACCACTTATTTCGATGCAATTTATGCACGCCCTGTCATTTTAGAAGCAAAAAAACTTACACAAAGTTTTAAACACGGCAAGACTGAGCGCACTATTTTAAATCAGTTGGATTTAAAGATTCATAAACGTGAATTTATCTGCGTGATTGGCCCATCGGGTTGCGGTAAATCGACCTTTAGCCGAATTGTGGCTGGACTTGACCCTTACAGTAGCGGTGAATTGCTGATCGATGGCCAAGTCATTGAAGGACCAAGCCCTGAGCGTGGCATGGTGTTTCAAGGCTACACGCTTTTTCCATGGAAAACGGTCAAAGAAAATGTGATGTTTGGCCCTTTAATGAAAGGTGCCAGCAATGCCTCGGCTGAATCCAACGCCCGCGAATGGATTGATATTATTGGTCTAGAAAAATACCAAGATCAGTACCCGCATCAGCTGTCTGGCGGAATGAAACAGCGCGTTGCTATTGCCCGCGCATTGGTCAATGAACCAAAAATATTATTGATGGATGAACCGTTTGGCGCGCTTGACCCGCATACCCGTCAAAAAATGCAAAAACATTTAATGGATCTTTGGCAAAACATTGATATCACCATCATTTTTGTGACCCACGACATGGATGAAGCCATTTTATTAGCGGATCGTATTGTGGCGCTCAAAGCCAATCCTGGTGAAATTAAAGAAATAATTGAGGTCGATTTACCCCGTCCTCGTAATCCTGAACTCATGCTGAGTCCTGAATTTAAACAACTGCGCGAACGGGTGGATTTCTTGGTGCATGCGCAGGAAGACGAGCTCGACCCAGCGATGGAAAACCTACCGAAAATTCCGCGTATGACCCAAGTCAGTACGCAAAAATAACTGGATTAATCCCTCTTCATCTTTAGGACGGCCTAAATGATGTACTACAGCGTTGGACGGCCAACATTATAGGAATTGAAGATGAATGAATCTTATGTTTTGCCACTTGTTGATATTTCAAAAATGCAAAGCACGGAATTGTCAGAACGTTTAGAAGTAGCCAAGGCACTAGATCAAGCCTGTAAAGATGTTGGTTTTCTATATTTAAAAGGTGATCAGTTCAATTTTGATTTTGCTACATCACTGATTCAGGTGGCAAAGCGCTATTTCCAACAAGATACCGCCAGTAAAATGCAACACTATATTGGACTGTCGAAAAATCACAGTGGCTATGTGCCAATTGGTGAAGAACAATTTGCAGGTAACAGCTACGACTTAAAAGAAGCCTATGACGTTAATTATGATTACCACGGCGAAACGACGGCATTTCCCTTGCTGGGCCCTACGTTATGGCCAGATGATGCCACATTTAAAAGTACGGTCAGTGATTATTATTGCCATTTACGCAATATTAGCGAGCAGATTTTTCAGGCCTTTGCTTTAGCATTGAATGTAGATGAGCATTTTTTTGATCGCAAAATTACCCATGCGACCAGTCAACTGCGTTTAATCCATTACCCGTATAACCCTGAAGTGAAAGATGCTGAAGGTATTGGCGCACATACAGACTATGAATGTTTTACACTGCTCTTGCCGACGGCACCGGGTTTACAGGTACTCAATAAACAAGGTGAATGGATGGATATTCCATTGATTGAAAATACTTTGGTGATGAATATTGGCGACATGATGGAAATTTTGTCGAATGGCAAATATTTGGCCACCAAGCACCGTGTTAAAAAAGTCTCTGAAGAGCGCTACTCTTTCCCTCTGTTCTGTGCCTGTAATTACGACACGATCATTGAGCCTGTACATTCTACTGAAGCGCCCAAATATCAGCCCCTAATTGGTGGCGAACATTTATTTAATCAAACCGCGCAAACCTTTAGTTATCTCAAAAAACGTATCGCTTCAGGAGAGCTGAGTCTAAGAAATGCTGTGCCATTGTCATCATTTGGTATGGATGAAAATACAGAAGCACAAGGAGCAAGCGCATGAATCTATTTCAGGCTTTAGCACAGCTTCCAGCCAGCCAAGAGGTTTCAGGTCCTATTCCAGACTATTTATATGGTGCTTTTCGCCGTAAAAGCATTAGTTTTTCGAATGGATTAACGGATGAAAAAACCATTGTGTATTGGTTTCAGTCTCGTAGTTTCACCATCGATCTACGTTTTAAAAGCCGTGAAAATACGCCAGTGAATGAACGTCAAGGCTGGATTGGCAACACTCTTTGGGATGCTGAACAGCAATTATTGTCTTGGGATGTTGAAGCACACTCAAATTATCAAAATCATGTGCAATGGCCAGAGCCTGCCAAGTTGCATGCGATTGGCAACTGTATTTTAGAATTCTCTCCAAGCAATGCGTATGTCGAAGACTGGCGTCAGCAAGTTCATGAAGGGCTATTTTTAGGCCTGCGTTTGAAGTCAGCCCTCGATGTAGAAAGTCATCAACCATTGCCGATGGATGGCGGTTTAATTATTTGTGATAAGCATGTGGCCTTCGCACTGAGCCGTTTACCTACAGATCAGCAAACAGTTGCCAGCATCAACATATCATCTGCACCTACTATATATGAAAAGGTGATTGAAAGCTTTGAAGTATCCATCGCTGTAGATGGTCTGCATAAGTACTATACAACGACTTCCTCTCAGCAAGATCAATCACTTAATTTTGATCATTTTGAATTTATTGATGAAACACATTTAAAGCAAAACCTAATTATTAACGGTCAAGCAATACAGCTGATATTTGAGGTGGATATTTATGTTCCACATTATGCATTTCAGCATCACACTGATACCACGACAGAAAGTACAGATTGGTTACGAAATGAAAAACAGCATCTCATGCACCATGCAATAGAATGTCTATAGGAAATCAATGTCGTTTATATATTTGCTCATTGCAATCATTGCCGAAGTGATTGCTACATCCGCCTTAAAAGCCAGTAATGGCTTTACTGAACTTGTGCCGATTATTTTTACCGTATTGGGCTATGCCATTGCGCTCTTTTTTTTAGGTTTGACCTTTAAATCGATTCCTATGGGATTGGCCTACGCCATGTGGTCCGCTGCAGGCATTGTGCTTATTTCATGCGTGGGCTGGGTTGTGTTTAAACAAAATTTAGACCTACCTGCCATGATTGGTTTGGCCTTTATTTTATTGGGCATTGTGATTATCAATGTTTTTTCTAAAAGCACAGAGCTTTGAGATGTCAGTTTTGAAATGTAATTTTTAAATAATATCTTTGAAATTTTAAAGACTTAAATTGCTATAGATAAAAATGCTCTCGCTTGCTGTTGCACACTAGAGCATACGTTTCGAATGAATTAACTGTGATCAGTCGGCTTCTATAAAATGCCTTTCACTAGAAAAAAGCATCCAACAATACACAACAGCACCGCGAAACATTTTTTCAGTACTGCTGGTGAAAGCGCATGCGCAGTTTTCGCGCCATATTTAGCCGTAAAGAAACTCATCACACTAATGCCCAAAAAGGCATAAATATGAATAAAGCCAATGGTATTTGGAATTTCAACTTGCTGTTGCATACCAAAAAACATAAAGCCTAATGCACCAGCAATGGCAATAGGTAAACCGCAAGCGGCAGACGTCCCGACTGCTTTTTGCATCACCACGCCATTTGCCGTTAAATACGGCACTGTAATACTGCCACCACCAATACCGAAGATGGCAGATGCAACGCCAATACCCGAACCCGCCACAATTTGCTTGCCTGTAGATGGCAGTGTTTTGTTGGGATCGACTGGCTTTTTTGCACCCATAAACATGTTATAAGCCACCCAAAGTAAAAACACACCGACAATCATTTGCAGATGCAAACCTGACAGCCAGCCTGCAATGCCCGCGCCTGCAAAACAGCCAATCGCCATTGGCGGAGCTAAATTTTTAAATACAGGCCAAATCACAGCGCCATTTTTATTGTGCGCCATCAAGGAGCTGATCGATGTCACAACAATCGTAGCCAAAGATGTACCAAGCGCCAAATGCATAATCACATCAGGGCTATAGCCCATTTGGCTAAAAACAATATAGAGCAAAGGCACAATGATGGTGCCACCACCGACACCAAACAGCCCTGCAGCAAAACCAGCAAATGCACCAATAATTAAGAAAGTAATGAGTTCCACAATATACCGATTTAAAATGAAGAGAAATCTTATATAAATCAAATATGTACTATCATTTGGTGAATAATGAATGTTCCCTCTCTTTTTTAAAGGATGAGGAACATGCTCCTCATCACAAAGGGAGAAGCAACTTTTAGTTACTCATTTAAAATCACATTCTGAATGTTTTTTGACTTTGGCAAGAAATCTAATATTGATTAAAAATAAATCACGAAGTGATTAAGCCAACTCCACTTGACCCACAGCATGATAAGCACGGTTGAAATACACCAAGCTTTCCTCCTGCTGACTTTGCTTGATTGCGACCACACGGCACATAAACACGCTGTGCGTACCCACTTCTTGAATCTGTTCAATCTGACAGTCAAAACTGACCAAAGCATCTTTGAGTATTGGTGAACCTGTTTCTAATGTGGTCCAAGAACCCAATTTAAAACGCTCTTCCGAATTGAATTTGCTTGAAGCAAAAGCATTGGAAATTTGCTCATGCTGTGCGCCTAAAACATTAACAGACAGAACTTTATTTTCAAGAAAATGCGCATGAGAACGAGATGATTGATTCATACAAACCAGCAAAGTTGGCGGTGTATCTGTCACACTGCATACTGCTGATGCTGTAAATCCATGCATGCCTGCTTCACCCTCAGTCGTAATCACGTTGACTGCAGTCGTCAATAAAGACATTGCATTTCTAAAATCAGTTGCTTCAATCATCTCTTCAATCTCAATGGTCTATATGGCTTATCTCTTTCTCAGGTTTGGGCAATAGCAAATTTAATTTCCTTATTGCCCTTACATGAAATTGAGTCAGCTCGAATTTATGCGGTCAATTCTTGGCGAATAATGGCAGCGCCTGCGCTTAACGCATTTAGTTTGCCTTGCGCCACTTGGCGAGGTAAAGGCGCCATACCGCAGTTTGTTGAAGGATATAGCTTGTCGGCATCTACAAACTGCAATGCTTTGCGTAATGTATTAGCTACTTCTTCTGCTGTTTCAACCTGATTGGTTGCTACATCAATTGCGCCAACCATCACTTTTTTACCGCGAATCAGTTCGATTAAATCCATCGGTACACGAGAGTTTTGGCATTCAAGCGAGATAATATCGAGCTTAGATTGCTGCAGTTTCGGGAATGATTCTTCGTATTGGCGCCATTCATTACCCAAAGTCTGTTTCCAATCGGTATTGGCTTTGATGCCATAACCATAGCAAATGTGAACAGCAGTTTCACATTTCAAACCTTCAAGCGCACGCTCTAAGGTCGCAATACCCCAGTCATTGACTTCATCAAAAAATACGTTAAACGCAGGCTCATCAAATTGAATGATATCTACGCCTGCCGCTTCAAGCTCTAACGCTTCTTGATTCAGGATTTTAGCAAATTCCCAAGCCAATTTTTCACGGCTTTTGTAGTGACCATCATACAAAGTATCAATCATCGTCATTGGGCCAGGCAGTGCCCATTTGATCGGCTGATTGGTTTGGCTGCGTAGGAATTTTGCATCATCAACAAACACTGCTTTCTTACGCGATACTTCGCCCACCACAGACGGGACACTTGCATCGTAACGATTACGAATACGCATCGTTTCACGCTTTTCGAAATCTACCCCTTCAAGATGTTCAATAAATGTGGTCACAAAATGCTGACGGGTTTGTTCGCCATCGCTGACAATATCAATGCCTGCATGGATTTGTTCATGCAAAGATAATTTCAACGCATCACGTTTTGCATCTAATAATCCTTCACCTTCAAGTTTCCATGCTGACCACAGTTTTTCAGGTTCAGCCAGCCAAGATGGTTTAGGTAAGCTACCAGCAGTTGAAGTTGGGAGTAAAATGGCCATATTCGATCTTCTATCTCTATTTTCTTTAAAACGAGTGTTTTAACTCACCCGTGTTTCATCTATTTGCGTGATTTAAAATTAAGCTGCGTCTGCATTTTCAATACTGAAATTAGCCGCCCACTCATTCAGAATGTCTTTATATGGCTGGATAAAGTTTTCTTCCGTCCATTTGCCCTGTTTAACCGCCAACTGACCACGTTCAACACGGTCATACACAATACGGGTTAATGAGTAATCGCCAAAGCTTAAGCTTGGTTGATAAACTAAACCTGCTGTCGCATTGGTATTGTAAATTTCAGGACGGTAGATTTTTTGGAAACTTTCCATGGTGCTGATCGCGCTGATCAGTTCGAAATCTGTATAGTCGCTGAGCAAGTTATTTGCTGAATAAAATGCCAATGGCGCAGTCGCATTTTCAGGTTTGAAGTAACGAACGCTTAAGCCCATTTTTGCAAAATAATCATCGGTACGTGAATAGTCATCATTGGTATATTCCACACCTAAGATCGGATGCACATTTGCAGTACGGTAATAGGTTTTTGTCGTCGAAACACTTAAACAGATGACAGGCTGTTTTTTAAATTCAGCTTTGAATACGTCTGAATTGATCAAATGTTGATACAGCTTGCCATGTAAATCGCCAAAATCTTCAGGTTTTTCATTGAACTTGCAGCCGAGTGCCGGTAATACCACACTGAAGTCATAGTCACGTACATACGATGAAAAACTGTTGCCGATCATGCCTTCAATGCGTTCATTGGTTTTATGGTCGATGATGGTGCTTTTTAAAGTTTCAATAAACGGGAAAGTTTGACCATTGCCTTCTACATCGAGTTCAGCAGAAATAATGTCAATTTCAAGTGAATAACGATCCGCATTTGGGTTATCACAGCTGGCCAAAGTGTTGAAGCGGTTATTAATCATTGCCAAGGTACGGCGTAAATTTTCTTCACGGTGCTCGCCGCGCGCCAAGTTAGCAAAGTTCGTTGTTAGACGTGTATTGTCAGCTGGTTTATAGTTTTCATCAAAGCGGATTCGTTTGATTGAACATGCAAATTTATTACTCATGGAGATTCACGACCCTAAAATTAAAATAATCAAAATTTCTGTATGGAGTAATTTATACGTGAATCTTAAGATGAATAAAAATGATTTAACCTCAATACAAAGTGAGTGAAATTCATGTTTGGTAATTTTATAGGATGAATCTATTTCAATTTAGGTCAATGCGCGCATTTTAAAACTGACTAACCCATAGAATAATCTCAAATTAATATAAGTATAAACAACACTTTATGATTTTATTAAATGCATATTCATATCAGCATTCTGCTGATTTTTTGATGTAAAAATGAAGCTGATTGATAAGAATGTCCACTTTTAGAATGTGGCTATTTATTATTCTAAGTGAATTAAACTCAGCTTAAACTGAGAAAAGATCAAATTATTAACTGGATTTTCATTTCTTATATTTAGGTCCAAGTATCCAAATTTATCATTTAGATACTTGCCCTATATTTGTAAATTGCTATGCCAATACTTTAAAAAATAAAAGATTTATGCACGACAATCCCTGTCATTGCTCCATCACCCACGGATAAAGCAACTGAACCGCCTGAACGTGTGACATCACCGCAAGCATAAATTCCTTTAACATTTGTTTCTTTTGCAGGCGAAGTTTTAATGGCCTCGCCATATTCATTGCAGTCTATCTCTAAACCTAAATGATGAATCCAGTTCGATTGCAGACGAGTAACGGTTGAAACAAATAAACCATTCAATTGAATTCGTTCACCATCTGCCATTACAACGTCACAATGACCTTCAATATGGTCAATTTTACGCGTTTCGATCTGAATTTGACGTTTAGAAAGCTTCGCTAATAACTCATCATCCAATTGATCTACAGCAATTGCATCATTTAAAAATAAAGTAGTATTTCCCCAATCTGGCAACATCAACGCCATGTGCAATGAATGCATACCCGAAGCCAACATGCCAATTTCACCTAAGTTCAGTTCATAGCCATCACAATATGGGCAGTGATAAATAGATTGCCCCCAACGTTCAGCCAAACCATTCACTTGAGGCAATTCGTCACGTACGCCAGTGGCAATAATCATTTTTTCAGCCTGAATGTGCTGATTACCTGCAACAATTAAATATTTTCCATCAAGCACTTTTACATCAGTAACCGTTTCAGCAAGCCATGAAATCGTGGAATACTTTTCTAATTGTGCTTTGGCTTCTTCTGCAATAGCACTAGGTGATCGGCCATCTTGCGTCAAAAAATTATGTGAATGTTCAGCAAAACGATTACGACGTTGCCCAGCATCAATAATTAAAATACGGCGGCGCGCACGTGCTAAAGGTAAAGCAGCAGAAAGTCCTGCATAACTACCACCAATAATCACAACTTCATAATTCATATTCATAATGCCTATATGTAACTTTGAAAGTTACTATATCACTTAACATGTTTATAAGAAACTTTTAATGTTACAATCTATCAATTGCCCTAATCATCTATTTCCTCATGCGTAAAGACAGTAAACTTTCAAGAATGCTACATGTTCTGTTGCACATGGCACGTGAAAACAAGCCTTTTACTTCCGAGCAAATCGCTGAAATGCTGGAAACAAATCCAGTTGTAGTGCGTAGAACCATGTCAGGATTAAAAAAGCATGGATTTGTTGATTCTGAGAAAGGCCCTGGTGGCGGCTGGAGTTTGATTAAACCTTTGCATGACATTTCGCTGTATGACATTTACCTTGCTGTCGGTGAACCTTCAATTTTTGCGATTGGCAATGAAAATATGCAGCCAGATTGCTTGGTAGAACTGGTGGTCAATCGGGCGCTTGATCATGCCTTTTTTGAAGCGCAAGAAGTGCTGATTAAAAACCTTAAAGCAACTCAATTAGACCAATTGGCACATGATTTTCAGATTGAATGGAATCAGCAGATTAATGCGAAATAAAATAAATGCATCTTCAAATCTGTTTCAATTTTAAGTCTCTGTACTGAATCTGTCTCAGCTCAAACTTAGAAAAAATCAGCATATTCGAAATTTGATATTTCCATGAATCGCTAAAATATAAAGTTTATATTTATAGCTTATGATTATGTCAAACAAACTTGACCGTCAGAAACTGATGCTCCCAACAGGTCATGACAAGCTTTTATTGCATTCTTGCTGTGCACCCTGTTCTGGCGAAGTCATGGAAACTTTAATTGAATCTAGTATTGAATTTTCGATCTTTTTTTACAATCCAAATATTCATCCAGTCAAAGAATATGAAATCCGTAAAGAGGAAAATATCCGCTTTGCAGAAAAACACAATATTCCGTTTATCGACTGTGATTACGACACAGACAACTGGTTTGAACGTGCCAAAGGCATGGAAAATGAGCCTGAAAAAGGTATCCGCTGTACCATGTGTTTTGATATGCGCTTTGAACGTACAGCATTATATGCAGCAGAACATGGCTTTAGCCTGATCAGCAGTTCACTGGGAATTTCACGCTGGAAAAACATGCAGCAGATTAATGACTGCGGGCATCGTTCGGCTTCACATTATGACGGAATTACATATTGGGACTATAACTGGCGTAAAAATGGCGGCGCTGTACGCATGCTGGAAATCAGTAAGAAAGAAGAATTTTATCAGCAGTAATACTGTGGCTGCGTCTATTCACTGCGCGATACCAATCGCTGGCGCATGAGCCAAGGCCGTGACCGAATCAAATTAGGGGTGAAGTTTTATTCCAATGCGATGGATGAAGGAGATTAATTCCTTTTATGAATTGATGTTACGCAGTAACATTTATAAATTTTAAACTTTGTAATAAAAATTGATACACGAAAACGTCATCCGCAATTGTTTGAGACAGGACTACATCTAATTGATAAGGTTTCTGTGATTTATTGGTTATTTTGATGAAAGTGAACGAGTTCTGTCGGTGAGGAGTAACGCTCCGCAAGATGGTTTCCTTGCGCAGTTTCACTGCTCATTTTGCCGAAACAAAAGTACTTCGAGCCTGAGCAAGTTAAAGCAAGGCTTTAACGAAGCGCAAGACGCAGTGGCTATTCCCTAAATTTAAACTTTTGATGTAAGACTCCAAAGAGCAAGCCTATATTTTCGTCATTGGTAAATTAAATCCATACTCAGTGCGTAACATCAGTTATTAAGCTTCTGCCGCTAAATACCAATTTTTCCAAGAACTAGTGCCACGAACCTCAATAGGTACAGTGGGTATCAGCTTTTCTTTCAATACTTGTGTTTGCTGCACTGCTTTGGCAAGGCGCGCTTTCACAGAATGAATGCATTCGCGGTCACCAAATTCACAGCGGTCTAAACTTGTGCCACCACATGGCCCATTGGCGAGGCCTTTGGGGCATGTTTCTGGGCAAATATACAAAGTATCGCCCAAACGGCATTGTCCACAGCTTTCACAGCCTACAACACCATGTTTACTGATGTATTCAGTTTTTAACAAAGTTTTTGCAGCCGTGGCTTTTTGCCAAATTTGCGCTTTAAAAATAAAACGCCCTACACCTTTGCCAAGCTTTGAATCAAACAACGCATCATGCATTAAATGCAATTGATGATATTTAAAAAGCTGTCTGGATGATGGCGGACGGGAAAAATAGCTCAATTCAGGCTGAAACTCTGCGCCAGTGTGTATCTGCCAAAGTTCATTCCACAATTTCTCAAGTGCATCCAAATTTAAATGTCGATATTGCTCTATATAGCTTTCCAGCAGTGCCTGCTCTGCAGGTTTATGGCATGCAGATAAATCAACACCCGCAAAACCTAATTGTTTACAGATGAGTATCTGCAAAGCACAGCGCAAATACACCCGTTCTGAAAGCCCTGCTTGTTTTTCTTCCTCTAAAACCTTGAGCATATATGGCGTAATAACTATACCTGCCACTTGATTCTTCAGCATAAATTTAGCCCGCGCCAAACTAAGTGGCATTACGCAGGCAAGAATTTTTTGACTATAGTGATGCTGTGTTAAAAATGCCTTTGCTTGCTTGAGCGCCTGAATGTCGTAGCCCAATTGGGTAATAATAAAGTCTGCGCCAGCTTTTATTTTTTTATGCAGTTTTAAATACTGTGCATCACGTTCAGCTTCGGTATATTTGAACGGATTAAAGGCAACACCAATACAAAAACCGCCTGCTTTTTTGGCAGCCATGACCGCATTGACCGACTCTAAATATCGGCTACGCGCTGTGCCGTTTTCTCCGTTGCTGTGCTCTTTTAACTTATCACCTGTCAGTAAGAGTAAATTTTGAATATCTGCCTTTCGTGCTTGCTTTAAAAAGTTTTCAAAATCATGAATATCTCTGCCTTTACCAGCAAAATGCAATACTTTTTCTAGGTCTTGTGGATACAATTTACTGGCTTCAAGCGGTGACGTATCATGATCTGAATGCACACGGTCAGCTAAAGTCATTACGGCGGGATAGCCTGCGAATTGCTTTTTTACTGGAAAAATCTCATTCAACGACGTGAGATATTCCACCAAAATACAAAACTGGTTTTGCTGAAAATAGGAAGAGAGCAAAGACATAAAACAGTAAAATAAAATAGAAATATTTAGAAGCTCGCTATTATAGTTCTATGCTCACAACTATTCATATTACTTTTTTATAATTTAACTAAAGGCTTTAAATCAATATACATTTTGAGTAATGTACGGGCCTATATCATTTTAGAGTCAAATTTTTATATTTAGAACTAGTCGTATAAGCTCACCATTTCAAAAATAATCAAAAGCCCTACATCTGTAGAGCTTTGAATAGAAAATACTTAAATATCAGATCCAAAATGCAATTATTTTAGCTCTTGCACCAAGGCTGGATAAATCGAGCCATCTACATCCATTTCAGTTTTATAAATGCCATTGGTAACATTGAATTTATTTACGTGATAGCTCGACCCGTACAAGGAGTCAAAGCCTTCACCTTTGGTAAATACTTTTTTATTGGCATCTAAATCTAATAAATGTGTACCACCAATAAATTGTTCATATTGTGCAGGTTCTACACCTACACGGGTGGACATAATTTTAACTGCATCTGCATGTGTTGCTGGATCATTAATATATTTAACTGTTTTATCCCATACTTGAATGATTTTTTTCCATTCTTCTTTGTTGGCAGATAAATGCGTCATATTGACCGTCAAAGTGTCATAAATCAGGCCGGGCTTATCTTTAGAGCTGTAGATGATTTTTGAACCCGCAACTGCTTTCAATGCCTGATTTGCAACAGGTTGCCATACTGCAATGGCTGCAATATCTGGACTGGCGAATACTTGAGGTAATTCATTGGTCATAGTATTGATCAATTTAATATCAGATGCCTTAACCTTGGCATCTTCTAAAGCTGTGGCTAAAAGCAAATGATCGACCAAGCCTTTTTCAGTTGCTACGCTTTTGCCTTTCAGATCAGCAATCGACTCAATACCAGGTTTTGCAATAATGACATCATTTCCAGCAGAATAATCTGTCGCCATAATCATAACGCCTTTGGTACCACCCGAGCCTGTGACTAAGTTATCTCCATTGGTCACCAAAACAGCATCCAACTGGTTGGCAGCAAAAGCTGACAGTGAGGCTGAATAATCAAACCATTTAAAATCTACATTTACACCAGCTTCTTTGAGCCAACCTTTTTCAATCGCAACTTGCCAAGCAACAAAGCCAGGCCAATCACTGTAGCCAATCGTAATGGGCTTTGTGACAGCAGTTGTTTCGGTTTTATTTTGTGGTTCTGGCACTTTCGCCGTGTTATCACAACCCGCAAGTAGTATGACGCTCAGTATAGACGTCGATAAAAAAGCTGTTTTCATCATAGTGTGATTGCCCCAATTGCATTGCAGTTAAATTTTGTATTGGTACTTAAAAACGGTTGTGTAAATTGTGAATGACCCAATTTTGCTAGGTCATTTGCGCCTTTAAATGCATTAGGTTTGGCACTCCCGTTGCTTTGCTGATTTTCCTGTAGGGTTAGCGTGCCTGCTTTGCTATGTGAATGATTGAATTGGCCCATTTTTAAACTCCTTTATTATTTTTCGTTTTGCGGAATTGGCGGCATAACTGCATTCATCAATTCCAGATGCCCTTTGGTAACACCTTTTAAGGCAATAAAATGTTGACTAATGGCTTTTAGCTCAGTGCTTAGACCTTGCAAAATCATGACTTCTAAAATTTTATGATCATCCAGCTGAATATGCAGCGAACTCACCACTTGCTCTAAAAACTGCTGCTGTAAATCCAAAAGCTGAATACGTAGCGCCGTAACACTGGCGTCATACAGCAAGGTAAATGTGCCAACCATTACTTCATTGCGTTGCTCTTGATCTGCAATCAAATGCTTATTGATCATGTCTACAATGGCTTGTGAACGGCTTTCATAATGCTGATCCACAATCTTTTGATCTAAAGCATCTACCGTATTTTGTGGCACAGTAATGCTGATACGTGCCAGCTTTTGTTTAGGCATTACCTTATCCTTTATCAGCCTGATTTTGCTTGATATATAACCCTGCACGTGCACTGAACAGTTCCACCATAAATTGCTTGAATAACGGCAGTATTTTGATCATTAAGCGTAGATACGTATTTTTCATGCGCTGCTCCTTTTGGTATTACCAAAATTATTTTTCGTAATACCCGATTAAATGCAGAATACATGCCAAGTTTTTTATTCTTGTAATGGCTGTTTTTTGTCTTTAATTGATGAATAATTGCGCAGTTTTAATGCGTATGCGCAAACTTAGGGCTTAGTTAACATTTTTGCTGTGCATACTGCCAAAGCTGTGCATGATTTCAGGCAAGTAAATAGTATCGGAATACAGCTAGAGTAAATCCCGTCAATTTTTTAGCTTGCTGTTCACGCTAAGCTGACAAAATACTGCTGTCGTACACTTTTGATTATGTAAAAATATCAAGTAGATCGCTTGTACTTCGCTTTAGGTCATATCATGAGGACGGCTGTTATTTATGAAGTATTTTGCATGTACTACTTGTGGCAATCAGGTGTTTTTTGCCAACTCGCACTGCGTAAATTGCAAAACAACCTTAGGTTATAGTGCCTCAGAAAAAGAAATGTGTGGTTTTACGAAGCACAGCGACACACTTTGGCTTGCACTCAATCCATCTATTGCAGGTAAACGCTTCAAACCTTGCTATAACTATCAGCACCATCAAGTCTGTAACTGGGTTATTCCTGCCGAAAGTAGTGAAATTTACTGTGAATCTTGCCTGCTTACACATACCATTCCCTCCTTAGACAATCCAGATCATCTTGTCTATTGGGCACGTCTAGAACATGCCAAACGTCGTTTCTTATATTTAATGCAACGTTTAAATATCATGCCTCGCCCTAAACGATCCGATAACGATCGCTTTGGTCTCAGATTTGATTTTTTGATGCCACAAGCAGATTTCCCGGTGATGACCGGACACGCTCAAGGTGTGATTACACTCAATGCGAGTGAAGCAGATGTGATTTACCGTGAAACAACACGGGTCAAAATGGGTGAAAACTACCGTACGCTTCTGGGACATTTCCGCCATGAAAGTGGTCATTATTATTTTGACTTAATGCAACACTTACACCCAGAGTTAATAGACGAATTCCGTGAACTATTTGGTGATGAGCGTCAAGATTACAACGAAGCGCTTAAACGCCATTATAACGATGGCGCACCACAAAACTGGGCCGATTTTTATGTAAGCTCTTATGCCAGTACGCATCCATGGGAAGATTGGGCAGAAACTTGGGCACATTATTTACACATGATGGATACTTTAGAAACAGCCTACTATGCTGGCTTAGTGGTTAAAACCAATAAATCAGATTTAAACAATTTAGAACTTAAAGAAAATCCAATTGGCGCGCAGGATTTTGACCTTTTGCTACAACATTGGATGACATTAACTTTTAATTTAAATGCATTAAACCGCAGCATGGGCTTAGATGATGCATATCCGTTTACGCTGTCAAATCCGGTATTGGATAAATTGCGGTTTATTCATCATAAACTGCTCAATATGACACTTAAAAATCAGGCTTAGGCGACAGTCACAAGTTGCTACCACATTTAACAAATATGTATTTAGCAATATTTGGCAAATGCAGAAATGAATGAAGCAAATAACAAAGCCCCACTATGGGGCTTTGTTATTACCACTGTACTTAATGAATATCCGTTACAAACTCATCACGCGATATGCGGAATTTTTTCAAACCGAGTAACCAGTCTTTTTCAGGATTACGGCGCCCTAAAGCCAATAGCACAACAGATTTAAGTCCTTTTTCTTTTAAGCCTAGTAACTCATCTAAACCTTCTTTATCAAAGCCCTCCATAGGCGTTGCATCAATACCCAATTCAGCAGCCGCTGCAATGGCCACACCAAAGCCAATATGTGCTTGCTTTGCAGTATGGTGATATTGCTGCTCCTCAGTAAAACCAGCAAATAGATTTTTTAGGTTTTGCACCACATCCATTGTGGTATCAAGCGGTAAGTTGCGCTCTGTATTCATTGAATTATAACGCTCGTCAATTCGTTCATCTGGAATGCTATCCCATGCAGTAAAGACCAATAGATGTGAAGACTGAGTAATTTGCGGTTGATTCAACGCAACAGGTGAAATTTGCTCTTTCAGTGCTTGATTGCTAATTGAAATAATATGATATGGCTGTAAACCAGCAGAAGTTGGCGCTAAACGTGCAGCTTCTAATATTAAATCAACATCGGCTTGATCGAGCTTTTCACCCGTCCATTTGCTTGGTTGCATAACGTCTGCAACCGTGCCATGCGTTAAATAAACTATAAAGTCTGGCAAACCGATGCTATGCAACATATCTCGATAACTAGCATCATCTAAATTTTGATAATTCACTTTTTGCTTTGAAATTTCTGACAGCAAATCTGCAATATCCTGATAGCTGTACGTACGACTACCCACCAGCGAGTAGATTTTATTTTCATGCCCATCCTGCATTAATGCATTTGCAGCAGCTTCACCAAATTCTGCACGTAATGCATAAGGCACTTTGCCTGCTCCGCCTGCCAAAGCTAAACCTGTTGCAATCGCCTGTTCACCAATAATTTGCGGAATGGCTTCTGCGTACATGCTGTTACGCAAAATGGTGTATTTCAAACCGCTCGCTTTAAGATAGTCCTCGGTTTGAAAATGACTAATCATCAAATCTTTAACCGCAGAAGTTTCAATATTTTGAATTGCCAAGCTGGTATAAAATATGTGTTTTACGCCTGCTTTTTTGCAGCATCAATAACATTTTTATGCTGTTCAAATCGGTTTTGCTCCATTGTTGAAATCAGCAACAGTTTTTTTATGCCTCGAAAAGCTTCCTCTAAAGTTTGTGGCTGATCAAAATCGCCATAGATCACTTTCATCCCTTGATTCAAATATTGCTGTGCCTTGTTTTGGCTTCTGGCCAAAACAGAAAATTCATTTAAAGGTAAATGTTGCTGTAATTGTTTAACGGCGCTTTGTCCTAAGTTTCCTGTGGCACCTGTGACTAAAATCATCTGCTGTCCTATATTTCTTGTTTCGTTGTATAAAGTTATACGGCAGGCAAAATTTAAGTTCACTATACTGTTGTATAGTGATTATTATGGGAAATCCTCTTAGATTGAGCGCAAGATAGGATTTGTTTATGAGTGATTTTATGACCAAAGATGCGGATACCTTGAGCGAAGCCGATCAATGTAATGTGAAGTTTATTGTGGCGCTGAAAAATGCCATGAATGTGATCAATGGTAAATGGAAACTGGCTATTGTGGCGACTATGATTAAGCAACCACGACGTTTTAATGAAATTGAACGTCTGCTACAAGGCATCACGCCAAGGATGATTTCGAAAGAACTGAAAGAATTAGAACTAAATAATGTAATACATAAAATTGAAAGTATTGACCCCGAATCAGGCCGAATGACGACAATGTATGATTTAACGGAATCGGGTCGTAAGCTTGAAAAATTAATGGTGCAAATGGCGGTTTGGGGGCAAGAACATAGAGACCATCTCCAACTATAATATGAGCATCCCAAGCTCACATCCCACTAAGTTATAAAGTTCAATCTTTAAGCTAAAATTATAAATTAATGAATAATATTTAACTCTAAGTCTTTCAATATACGATTATTTTCCAGTGCTATTATTTTTTAAAATTGGATTTGATTCCTTTAAATGAATGAAGAAAAAAGACCGCTTTCAAAGCAGTCTAATCATAATCTTTGATCTTAAATTGAATTGCTATTTGCGCTTGGTTTTTTTGCGGGTTAAATAATTCATAGCCTGCGCATAACGTGTAGGCGCAATGCGCTGAATTAAATCTAATATTTTTGCATCATTACCAATTAATACACGCGCCTGATTGTGCTGAACCGCTTTTAAAATCACTTTGGCAGCGTCTTCTGGCGGTGTTTTTAAAACTTTATTAAATGAACGGCTGGCCTTTTCAGGGTTTAAGCCTAGTGAGCGGATACTGTCACTCATTTTAGCATTGTTGGCGATATTGGTACGGATACCGCCCGGATGCACACAAGTTGCACTCACATTACAAGCTTCAATATCCAGCTCTTGTCTCAGCGCTTCGGTAAAACCGCGAACCGCAAATTTTGTTGCATTGTATGCGCTCTGTGTTGGCTGCGCCGTAAGGCCAAAGAGGCTTGAAGTATTGATGATATGCCCTTCACCGCTTTGTTTTAAATACGGTAAAAAGGCTTTGGTGCCATATACCACGCCCCAAAAATTGATATTGAAGATCCACTCCATTTCATCGTAAGTCATACCTTCTACACTGCTGGCCAAAGCAACGCCTGCATTGTTAAATATCAAATTGATACGGCCAAAACGCTGAAAGCTTTCTTCAGCCCATGCATACACCTGATCTTTATTGGCCACATCTACACGTGACAAGCTGACTTCAACTGGATATTGCTTAAGTAAGGCTAAAGTTTCTGCCAAGCCTTGTTCATTCATATCTGACAAAGCTAAATGACAGCCTTGCGCAGCCAGCTGCAATGCCAATTGCTGCCCAATGCCAGAGCCTGCACCCGTAATGGCTGCAACTTTATCTTTAAAATTTTTCATTTCTATATTCACCATTAACCATATGTATTTAAGTCTTTTTTAAATCCATCTTATAAAATGCGATGGCATTATCCCGCATCATTTTTTGCAAATTTTCTGCCCCATAAGGCGACAGCATGTGTATATATGCTTTTATCAAATCGGTCAGTTTGGCATTGGGTTTATCCATGGGATAATTTGATGCATATACAATCCGATATGTACCAAACACTGCCACAGCATGTTCAATCATAGGACTTAATAGCTCGACCATTTCATTGACAGTTGCTGTCCGCTTAGCCCGAAAATAACCATGACCTAGCACTGGCATCATTAAGCCTGAAATTTTGGCATGTACATTTTTCTGCTCTGCCAAATGGCTAATGTCATCTTTCCATTGCTGAAAAATAGCCTTCCGCTGTGAAGGTTTGTATCCCGTGGATTTCCCGACTTTTCCAAACAGCCCTACAGGTGTTGCCAAGTGGTCAAGCATAATCGGTGTATTTGGGAAATTTTGCGCTAAGCTTTTGATATCATTTATTTGGTTTGCATAACCCCATGCATCAAAACTGAGCTGCATATCCGCCAGATGTTCGAAGCCTTTTAAGAATGATTTCTGCGTATATAAATTCGACTGATCACACCAGCGGTGAATTCCAGCATCGGGGTGCCAGGATGCCATTTTTCGAATACCGCGAAATAACGGACTGGCCTGCTGATGTGCCTCTAAGATTTTTTTAAATTTACGGTCGCGCGGATCGGCCGTGGCAACGATAGCGCCAAGTTTTAACTGTTGTGTATGGAATGGCAGCTGTTTGATCCACTGGGTTTCTTCCACCACACCAAATCCTTTGTGATGATGCCAACTGGCTTCTATATGCGCCACGGCTTCCACCATATAGTTCCCGCAATCTTTTTTATAATCCTGCGGTAAATACGGTTTTAATATATGTTCTGGGTGGCCGACGGTTTCTAATAAAGGTTTAGGCTTTACCGCATGAATCAAGGCATGCATAAGTTTGGGATGTTTACCCAATAGCTTTACGAGGCGTCCTGCTGTATGCGGTGTGGTATATGGGTCCCATTGGTGAATATGCGGATCGACGATCGCGAAATTAAGTTGGCTCATATTGTTCTATCCATGCCTTGAGCTTGTAACGGGAAATACAGAAGTTGTATTTAGCGTAATGGATAGTGCTATATGAATGAAATGATTTATTTTAATGGTATTTCATGTATGAAATTCATAGTGACAAACTTTGTAAAGCTAAGACCTATTGTAATTTAACAAGAGGATAGATTGTATCTCGCCTTTATTTAGTGACTTTAAATTTGTGCTTGTTCAAAATTTCTTGAATTGCTTTGAAAAGCAAAACACTACTGCTAAATTAGCTCCTATATTTAGGGGGCTTTATGACAGAAAAATTATATTATTGGGCTGAAAATTTAGAAAACTATAGTTCTGACAATGATGTTTCATATGATGAAATCATAGAAATCAAACGTCTTAACTTTTTTATTGGTAAAAATAATGCGGGTAAGAGTAGGTTTTTAAGAAAACTATTTATGACTCGACAACATTTTAAATATTACCAAAAATTTGACCTATCAAAAGAATTAAAAGACTTAATTGATTTTATTAATGCAAATAATTTCCGACGACCTAGAGTCTACGACAATGACCGTCAATGGTATACAGATGGTAAAACTGACGTAACAGTTCGTGATAAATTTGGTATTGAGAGCAAACTTTCTGAATTGAACTCCTTGTCTTTTCAGTTTGATAGAGTTTATGAAATTGTGCGTGACACTAAAAGTGTATTAAATAATTACGAACTTAATCCAATCAATCAAAACCATAATCTCAAAGACTTAGTTCAACGGTTAGAAAATAAGATTACTCGTATTGAATTACAACCTTTCTTCTCAAATGAGAAACTATATATTCCAATTCTACGTGGTATGCGTCCTGTCACAGAGCAACAAAATAGACAGCCATACATCGAACGAGCCCAAAAAGATTATTTTTCAGATACAAATAAATTCAACTCTAATAATATTATTACTGGTGAGTGCTTATACCATGAACTTAAGATTCATCTTTTAGGTGAACCCGAGCAACGTGAACTAATTAAAGATTATGAAGAAAAATTAAGTCAGTATTTTTTTGACAATGAAACTGTTTCACTAATCCCTAAACATGATCAAGATGTTGTAAATATTAAAATTGGTCAAGATCAACAATTCCCTATTTCACAGTTGGGTGATGGCTTACAACAAGCGATAATCTTAACTTATGAAGCTTATATAAAAAGTAAAGACAAAGAAGGCAAACCAGAAACGCATGCCTTTTTCATAGAAGAACCAGAACTGCACATGCATGCAGGTATGGTTCGTCAATTAATGAATTTCTACTTAAACGAAACACCTCATTACTATTTCTTTACTACACATTCAAATCACTTACTTGATATGGCGGATGAATCAGATCAAGTGATGATACAAAAGTTTGTTAAACAACCTAAAGCTGGCTCATCAAACGAATTTGATTTTAAAATTTATCGCTGTGACCGGGATCGTGACTTACTTGCTTCATTAGGTGTGCGTCCGTCTTCTGTCTATTTGGCAAACTGTACGATTTGGGTAGAAGGCATTACCGATCGGCTTTATATCACTAAATATATGGAAAAATATTTAGCTGAATTAGAAAACTCAGATGAACAACTTTATAAAAATTATCGTCGTTTCATGCCTAATTATCACTATACATTCGTGGAATATGCTGGGAGCAATTTAACACATTGGTCTTTTGATGATAATTATGCCGATCAATTAGAAGATAAAGGGTTAAGTGCTAAAGCTGTCGCAAGTGAAATGTTACTGATTGCAGATGGTGATATTCAAGGTAAAGCTGACCGTGTTCAAATATTAAAATCAGAACTGAATAAAGAAAATTATTTTATTCTTAGTTGTAAGGAAACAGAAAATACCTTACCTCAAGATTCTCTTATTAGAGTAGCGATTCAAAGATTTAATCGCATGAAATCTAAAACTAAAGATAGCTATGATATTTCTTTAATTAACAATATTACTGAGGAAAATTACTTCGATCATAAAGAATTTGGTATTGGTAAGCTTTTGGATAGTAAATTAAAAAAAACCTCATCTAAAACTCAACAAACTTTGTTTTCTGATGGGCAAGGTGTTGGAACGATCAAATATAAACTAGATTTCTGTCGTGAAATTATCAAAGATTTTGATGAAAATCCTGATTGGCAACTCACTCCAAAAGGTAAAGATCTATGTGAACGAATTTTCAAACATATTGAAAAATGTAATTCAAATTAGAAAAAGACCGCTCTTACTGATGGTCTTTTAATTATTATTTATCAAACCATTGGTGATAACTTAAACCACCACCCCATGTTCACCGTTTGCCAACTTTCAATTGTAATTTCTAAAACCACCATACATTAGGCGTAATAATCGCAATCTCAATTTTAATGGCTTCAATCACGGCTAAACCTGCCTAAGAAGGTTTTTATTTATAATCGAGTATTCATTAAAGAATCCATATTGGATGGTTTTCCCAATGATTTGGAAAACCCATTGCCATACGCCAATTTTCATCCCTTAAAATCGGTTTAAGTATAGTATTCATTTGACTACACCACTCTGCGTCAAAACCTGTTGGGCGTAACATCGTTTTTAATATGAGCAATACATAAAAAATGCGTTTATTGGTTGGTGTGATGGGTGACTGCCAATTTTCATCTTTATCCAATTTCGCTTTAATGGCCAACTCTCTATTCCAAAGCCGTCCATGGTGGGCACATACATTTCGGACATACGTTAATATGTGTAGCCAATCTGCTAATTTCTCGTGATGAATATTAAAATGCTGTGAAATAGCTTTTTTATCTTCTTTATTTAATTTTTGGTTATTTTCCAGTCCATGATATAAAAATGACAATGAACCTAAGCTTAAAATTTCAGTCAGCATCCATATTGGAATGTGTGGATAGCCCTTATAATTCTGTTCAAAATGCTGAATAAACGTATCTTTAGAGCGTTCAACTTCTTTGTCACAATTTTTAATAAATGCCTTATGATTAAATTTTGGATGAAAATTTCCCTCACAATACACACCAAATGCACCATATTGATGAGCCATAAAATAAGTGATTTTTGTACGTAAGAAAGTTTCTATGACTTCAATTGCACTAAAAATATGTAATCTTAATTCTGTATCAAACTCATAAATTTGAACAACTTTTTCTAAATATGTTCCTGACCTAAAATGATCGGTAATTTGACCATCGATATAAATTCGATCAGGATGCCAATATGCACTCAATCGATAATAACCATATTTCGAAAGTACAGTTTCAGCCCAAGCATGATTATGAATAATCATTCCTTTGGCTTTCAGGTGATTGACCTGTTCCGTATAAGATAGTGGATTTTTATTATAGGTTTTCAGCATAATTCATTATATTTGAGCATAAAAAACCGCCAAGGTTGCGCGGACTTCCAAAGAAGAACTAAGCGTGGCGGCTGTATTAAATTTATCATATCGACAATTGTCGTTATAAGCAAGCACTAATCAAAAACCGCCCTTATGGACGGTCTTAAAATTGCCTCCATTTTCAAAGGAGGGTTAAGGAGGATTTTTTATGCCACTGGCGACAACGTAAACAACACCTGCCCTGTTTTCACCGTCTGCCCTTTTTCAATGGTAATTTCCGAAACTATCATGCGCTCAGGTGCAATAATTGGAATCTCAATTTTCATCGCTTCAATTACCGCTAAGGTTGCACCTTCTTCCACAATATCACCCGATTTACATTCAATTTTCCAAATACTTCCCGGCATGTGAGATTCTACCGCACAACCACCTTCTGGAATTTGAATATCACTATCATCAGTCACCGCATCCAAACTTTCAGAAACATACTCTGCAAGTCCTGCTTCATGCCAACGGCGGCGTTCTTCATCAAAATTGGCTTGTTGCACAGACTTAAACGCAGAAATAGATTCTGCATTTTCAGTCAGGAATTCGTTATATTCTTTCAGGTTCAGTATGCCTTCTTCCACACGCAGTTTTAAGCGGCCTGCTTTAAAGTCCTCACGCATTTGCATAAGCTCAGACTCAGAGACTTCATAAAACTTAATTTGGTCAAAGAAGCGCAATAACCACGGCATACCTTGTTCAAAGTCAGGGTTTTTACGGTAACGAGACCACATTTGCGTGGTACGACCGACAAACTGATAACCACCGGGGCCTTCCATGCCATAGACACACATATACGCACCGCCAATACCCACGGCATTTTCAGGCGTCCACGTACGTGCAGGGTTATATTTGGTGGTCACGAGGCGATGGCGTGGATCAAGCGGTGTGGCTACAGGTGCGCCTAAGTACACATCACCCAAGCCCATCACTAAATAGTTGGTGCTATACACCACATCTTTAACGGCTTGTTTAGATTTTAAACCATTGATACGGCGAATAAACTCAACGTTATCAGGGCACCACGGCGCATCTGGACGCACAGTTTGCATATAGCGTTCAGTCGCCAATTGCGTTTGCGAATCTTCCCATGCCAGCGGTAAATAAACCGTACGTGATGGCACTTCCATTTCCGTCACATCTGGCAATTCGCTTTCTGCTTGTTGTAATAATGCCAACAAAGCTTTTTGATCTAAAACCAAAGAATCAAAATGGATTTGTAGCGAACGAATGCCCGGTGTAAGGTCAATAATCCCTGCAATATTTTGATCTTTCACCCATTGCATCAATGCATGAATACGGAAACGCAGGTTTAGATCTAAAACCAATTCGCCATATTCTACCAGCATGTAGCTATTACCCGCAGGACGATACACTACATCAGGCGCAGCATTTTCACCTGCTTGGGTTGCTAAAATTGCATCCTCTAAGGTATCCATTTCTGCGCTAAAACTTGCAGAAAAATCGACCTGTGCAAGCTCAGTGTCTTTAAATCCTGCGCTGTATTTTTGATTCAGTATCTGCGCTTGATCATACGAAATCGGCACAAATTTCACTTTATCGCCGGCTTTAAGCTGTCCGACTTTCCACAGTTCAGAGCTGACAATCACCGCAGGACAAACAAAGCCTCCTAAACTTGGACCATCTGGACCCAAGATAATCGGCATATCGCCCGTGAAATCAATCGCACCAATCGCGTATGCATTGTCATGAATATTGGATGGATGCAGACCTGCTTCACCACCATCCTCACGTGCCCATTCAGGTTTTGGACCAATCAAACGAATACCTGTACGGCTTGAGTTAAAGTGAATCTCAAAAGTATTGGCAAAGAAGGTATCAATATCTTTTTTAGTGAAGAAGTCTGGTGCACCATGCGGGCCGTACATCACCGCAATTTCCCATTCATGACTAAACGTTGGCACTTGTTCAGGCGCTAAGGCTTTCACTTCATCCGATGTAAATATAGTGATCGGCAACATATCGCCAATCAATAAATTACGACCGGCATGACCACCAAACTGACCAAGGGTAAAGGTCGCTTGTGAACCTAAATATTCAGGCACATTCAAACCACCTTTAATCCCGATATAAGTACGACAACCTGTGGCGATTTTTCCACATTTTAGAATCTGACCTTTACGCACATTCACAGTTTGCCACATTGGCACAGCCACACCATCAAGGGTTGATGGCATATCACCACCCGCCAATACAATTTGGCTATCACAGTGGAATTTTAAGCTTGGTCCTTGCAAAGTACATTCAAGCCCTGCCGTGTTATATGCATTGCCTAACAATTGATTCGCAACATTAAGTGACAGCGGATCAATCGCACCTGATGGTGGCACACCCACATCCCAATAGCCCAAACGACCTGTGACATCTTGCACAGAAGTTTGAATGCCTGATTGCAACACTTCAATTTTTTGAGTTTTCCACTCGAATGTATTTAAGAATCGTGTGGTTTGCGTACCGGCTTTAAATACATCACAGTCGATAATATTTTGTAGATATTCAAGATTAGTTTCGATGCCTGCAACCGATGTTTTCGCGAGTGTTGCGGTCATTGCAACGATTGCAGAGTCACGATCGCCCGAAGTCACAATAATTTTAGCAATCATCGGGTCATAAAATGATGAGACATTAGAACCCGTTTCCACCCACGTTTCATTACGGGCATGGCTATCAAACTCGACATGTGTAAGTAAACCTGCACTTGGCTGGAAGTTCTTGATAGGGTCTTCAGCATATAAACGTACTTGAATCGAATGACCTTTCGATTCAAGTGGTGCTGTTGGTGCAATCCAATCCCCACTACCGAGAGTCACCATCCATTCCACAAGGTCTACACCAAAGACTTGTTCCGTCACGCCATGTTCGACTTGCAGGCGGGTATTCACTTCTAAGAAGTAGAATTCTTGCGTGTCGGTATCCATCACAAATTCAACTGTGCCTGCCGAGCGGTAACTCACCGACTGCATCAGCCCAATCGCAACCGATTGAATATAGGCACGTTGCTCATCATTGATATGTGGTGCTGGGGTTTCTTCCACCACTTTTTGGTTACGACGTTGTACCGAACAATCACGCTCGCCAAGTGCCAAGATTAAGCCATTACCATCACCAAAAATCTGCACTTCGATATGACGGGCATTCTGTACAAATTTCTCTAAATATAAACCTGCGTCTTTAAAGTTGGCTTGGGCAAGATATGACACTGTAGAATAAGCATCTTTCAGCTCTTCTTCATTCCACACCAAACGCATACCAATACCGCCACCGCCCGCGGTACTTTTCAGCATCACAGGATAACCAATACGATTGGCTTCAAGCAGTGCTTCGGCTTCATCAGCCAAAAGCTGACTGCCCGGAAGAAGTGGTACATTGGCTTGAATCGCGAGTTCACGTGCGGTATGTTTTAAGCCAAAGGATTTCATTTGCGCCGAATTTGGCCCTAAAAATACAATGCCTTGCGCTTCACAGAGATCACAAAATTCAGCATTTTCAGACAAGAAACCATAGCCCGGATGAATCGCTTCAGCACCTGTTTGTTTTGCGACTTCTAAAATTTTATCGACATTTAAATAGCTTTGGCTGGCAGGACTATCGCCAATAAATACAGCTTCATCCGCCAAGGTCACATGCAAAGAATCACGGTCTGCTTCTGAATACACTGCAACGGACTGAATGCCTAATTTTTTCAGTGTACGGATCACACGGCAAGCAATTGCACCACGGTTGGCAATGAGGACTTTATTGAACATGGTATTACTCCTCACCGTCACGGATGATCAATTGAATTTTTGTTGGGTTATAGGCATTACATGGATTATTCAGTTGTGGGCAATTGGAAATGAGGACGATTAAATCCATTTCGGCTTTAATCTCGACATATTTACCCGGTGCAGAAATACCGTCATCAAATTTCAAATGTCCCTCAGCGGTCACAGGCACATTCATAAAGAAGTTAATATTTGGGCCGATATGGCGCACATTTAAGCCATGTTTTTTGGCAATCGGATGCTGAGAAAGTGCAATCATGAAATTATTACGGCAACTGTGCATTGGGAATTTGTCATGTGCATAGCGAACAGTGTTGCTTTCACATGAACATGCACCGCCTAAGGTGTCATGACGGCCACAGTTATCGTCATGGATGGTGGCAATTTTGTTGCCAAAGTTAGTGTATAGCGCTGTGCCTTTTTCTAAATAAATCTGTTGGTTAATGGCTAAGGTATCCGTTGCACTATAACGTTCCTCAGGGTTATGGCTTGAGATAAATAGCGTATCCACCGCTTGATTGCCTTCGAGGTCAACGATACGGAAATACTGCCCTTTTTTGACTTCGCACATCCAAGCTTCGCCAGCAGGACATACCTGATCTAATACTGTTTTTTCTAATGTATGAAATACAGACATTTTAATTCTCCCCAAAATTAAAGTGCGCTAAGTGCGTAGTAACGATTGTTGTTTTGGAACGCACGCTGATTTTGCGGACATGAATCTCGGCATACATCTGTTTCATCTAAAGGATTGGCTTTAAATAAGCTTAGTTGTACATCAGCAGGTTTATATTCTTCTGCTTGAGATAATCCATGTGGTGTACTGGATAAAAAGACCAAACAATCCATTTCAAAACGCAGTTCAATGACTTGATTTGTATTGTCCGATGCAACATAACTTAAGTTGCCATTGTCATCAGGTTGAACTTTAGAGAATAAATTTAAGGTACTGCTGAGGTCTGTTGCAGATAAGCCAAACTTGGTCATTTCAAGCAATAAGCTATCTTTGCCATTACGGTACATATCATTACGGGCATCTTGGAAAGTTTTGTTGCCGAATTGGTTTTCAATTTGCGATGCCGTACTTGGTGCACAAAAAGCATCATTCCAAGCGTGATCATCTTTCACAATCGAGATCATGGCACGGCCTAAATCCGATGCCAAAATATGACCTGTACTTAAATATGCCGTGTGCTGCCCTTTAAGGCTATCTGGCATGTTGTAGCGTTCGAGCTTATCTTCACTATTTACACAGTAAAGCGCCACATTGGCATTTTGCCCTAGCGATTTAAGCTGTAATACAGCGCCACGCTGAATACGCGCTGACCAGTGGTGTCCACCCGGTAAAAGTTCAGTCCATAGTGCTTTATCGTCATGATAATGTTTTGTGCTCATTGCAGCCTCTGCCTAATTCTTAACTGTTTACCTCCCGGGCTTTTATCCCTCCGTGCAGCTTTGCTTTGAATTAAAACGAAGCCGTGAACTCTCGGTCGCGGTCATACATATAAATGCATCGGAACCCTAGATCACTTTATGATGTAAGTAGAAATGCAAAGGCTGTGCCAATTTAGTAATACGATTTAAATAAATCGTATTACTAAGGTTTTAGGGTTCGTTTTGATGCTTAAGCTACAGTATTGATTTTAAATTGCGCTATTTTTGAACTGTGCATCTGCTTAGGTATGCATCATCCTTGTGCATGTGCAATCATGGTTAAGTATTTTTGAATTTATCTTTTTTAGATTTCTTCAAAATAAAAAGGCCCAATGTCAGCATTGGGCCTTTCCTGTGATGTTTGCAAACAGCTGCTGTCGCTTTTAATCTGCTGCTTTATAAAATGGTATCGAGCCATTCACAGTTGCACGATGCATAATGCGGTGCGCATCGCCATAGTCAAACAGCGCTTTGTGCTGCGTACAGCGGTTGTCCCAAATGGCAACATCACCTTCTTGCCATTTCCAGCGTAAGTGAAATTCTTCCTTCACCGCATGTTCAAACAAGAATGTCAGCAACGCATCGCTCTCTTGTGCATTCAGTTCGTTAATATGCGTCGTAAAACCTTCATTCACAAACAACACTTCAGCACCAGTTTCAGGGTGTGTACGCACAACTGGATGCACTACTGGCGGGTTTTTACGGAAACTATTTTCAAGCCTTTCGCGGTCTACTGCTGTTGCGCCAAAGCGCTCTAATGGAAAAGATTTACGAATATCATGTGTTGCTGTTAAACCGCGTAGTTGCTGTTTTAAATCTTCACTGAGCGCATTAAAAGCAGCTGTACCGCTGGCCCACAGCGTATCTCCGCCAAATTCAGGGATTTTAATGGCTTGCAGCACACAGCCCAATGGCGGTGTTTGACTAAATGTCACATCAGTATGCCAAAGATCATTGTCTCTTAAATCTTGTCTATGGCTATCCAATACAATCACTTCCGGTGCATCATCCATCGCAGGGTAAATCGGATGAATATGCAAAGTACCAAAGGTTTTTGCCAACCTCACTTGCGACTGTGCGCTAAGCGCCTGCTTTCTAAAAAAGATTACTTGACGCTGCAATAGTGCCTGTTTTATTTTTAGCAACAACGGTGTATCGGCATGGTTTAAATCAATACCTTCAATAACAGCGCCAATGTTTGGATTAATTTGCTTTGCTTGCAATGACATAATTAAATCTTCTTCAATCTCTAAATCTGTTTACAGCTGTTGGCCATACCAAGGCGCCAACTGCTTTTGCAGCCAACGTAAAAATAACTCAAAACTTACTGCGACAATCGCGATCACAATAATTCCAAGAATCACAGTATCTGTAATTAAGAACTGAGCAGCTGACTGCACCATAAAACCAATACCGCGATCAGCAGCAACTAATTCTGCAGCCACTAGTGTTGACCAGCCCACGCCCAAGCCAATGCGCACACCCGTTAATATGTGCGGCAAAGCTGTAGGTAAAATCACATATTGCAAAACCTGCAAGCGCGTTGCGCCTAAAGATAATGCTGCACGTTCACGGTTTTTTTGGTGGCTGATCACACCATGGGCACTGCTGATAATAATTGGCGCCAAAATTGAAAAGAAAATCAGCAACACTTTGGTGGTTTCACCAATACCAAACCAAATCACCAAAAGCGGTAAGTATGCAAGCGGTGGAATGGGACGGAGTAGCTCCACTAGTGGATCAAATACAGCGCGTACCCATTTGTTCAGTCCCATCCATAAACCCAAAGGTACACCAATCACAATGGCAGCAATGAGTGCGCTAAACACACGGCCAATACTTTCAGCCAAATGCTGCCAAAGCGTGGCTTTCATAAAACCTTGCTGGCTGACTTCAATAAACTTCTGCCATACCGCTGCTGGGCTTGGTAAAAACAGCTCAGGAATAATTTTCAAAGTTGTTACGACAAACCAAAGTACCAGTAAGCTCAGTACACTGCCGATGCTCACAATAAGTGGCAGATTTTTTCTAAATATAGAAATAGAAGAGCTTCTGTTTAATGTTGCTACTTCTGCACGATTTTCGCTGAGATGAGCCTTATTTAATTTTTGAATTTGCGTATTCATATTAAGACTCCACCGCATGTAATTTTTGCGCTTTTAAGCGTTCAAACAACATTTCACGCAGCTGAATAAACTGCGGATCAGATTTAATCACACGTATAGATTCACCTTTTCTATAGCGCTCAGCAAAATCCAGCTTGAGCGTTTCAACAATTGTCCCCGGGCGCGCTGTCATCAGTACCAATTGATTGCTTAACAAAAGCGCCTCTTCAATATCATGGGTAATTAAAAAGAAGCCCTTCTTCTCTTTAATCCATAAATTCAGCACAAACTCCTGCATGCTTTCTCGAGTAAATGCATCGAGTGCTGCAAAGGGTTCATCCAGCAAAATAAATGGTGCATGACTAATCAAAGCACGTGCAATACCGACGCGCTGTTTCATACCGCCTGAAAGTTCCCAAATATTGGCATTTGCCACATGCGACAAGCCCACAGTCCCTAAAATTGATGTGACTTGTGACTTTATCTCTGCACTTTTTAAGCCTTTTAATTTCAAGGAAAATGCTACGTTATCTGACACGTTGAGCCAAGGCAGTAAGGCATGTTCTTGGAAGACCACCGCACGTCTAGCATCTGGGCCAGTTAAAACTTCATCATCAATTTTGACTTGGCCTGCGCTCACCTGCTGAAAACCCGCCAAAATATTTAAAAGCGTCGTTTTACCGCAGCCAGACTCGCCAAGTACAACCGTTAAAGTCGATTCAGGCACGTCCAAATTGATATTTTTTAGTACAGCCACCTCTTGTTCAGGATAGGTCAGGCTAATATTTTCCGCTTTTAAGATACTCATTTTCACATCCTTAAGGCTGAACAAATAAGGCGGTCACATTGCCCTTATAATCGGCTTTGACTTTATCTACTTTGCCTTGGGCTTTTAAAAAGGTCGCTGTATCTAAAATATTCTTGGCAAAATCTGTGCTGAAGCTTTGAGCTTGCTGCTGCTGGTTCAAATAAATATTGCCTGATAGAAGTAATGGAATATCTTTCGCATCAGAACCGGTTAATTGCGCAATGCTATTGATATAAGCAGTATTCGTTTCAAACGCTTTCGGATCTTGATTGTATTCATCTATTTTCTTTAAAGAAGTTTGAACGAAGGACTTTAAAAACTCAGGATTTTGCTCTGCAAAGTCTTTACGAACTACCCAAACATCAAAGGTTGGCGCACCCCATTCTGCAACTTGCTTAGAATCGGTCAGAACTTTACCTGTGGCACTCGCCTTGCTTAAAGCAGGTTCCCAAACATAAGTCGCGTCAATATCGCCACGTTCCCATGCTGCAGAAATTTCAGGCGGGCGCAAATTAATAATTTTGACCTCAGCCTCAGATAAATTCCAATGCTTCAATGCAGAAAGCAGGCTGTAATGTGCTGTAGAAACAAAAGGCACAGCAATGGTTTTACCCTTTAAGTCTTCAGGTTTTTGAATGCCTGATTTATTGCTCACCACTAAGGCTTCTGAAGCACCAAGTTTGGCTGCCACAAAAAATACCTCTATAGGTAAATCACGGCTGGCTGCAGCCGCTAAAGGACTGGTACCAATATTGCCAATACTGACATCACCTGATGCCAAAGCATTTACAACATCGGCACCCGTATCAAATTTTTTCCACTCAATTTTTTGTTGGCTGTCTTTTTCATAGTCGCCATTGGCCTGCGCCACTTTGCTCGGATCAATACCCGTTTGATATGCAATAACCACCGCTTTTTGATCTTTTTGCGCAATTGCAGCCGTTGAAGTGTCAGGAGTAGATTTTTTAGTTTGAAAATAAACAAAAGCAGCAATCGCCACAATGACGATCGCCGTAATAATTAAAGGTTTTGATTTGCTGCTCATATTTTTTCATTAAAAGTGATTACTAATTCACATATTAATGAGTCAGTCTTATGATGAAAAATAAGTTAATTGACAATGTTTAGCACAAATTTGCATTTATCTATTAGTGGAATACTTATTCTTTTATTCACTAAACGTCTAGCAATCAATTTTCTGCGCGGGATCTTTTAATCGTATTTTCACTTCACTAAGATTTCATGGAACATATTACGTAACCATTGATGGCTCGCTTTATGATGACAAGACATGTGCCAATATTGCTTCACACCATAGCTTGGAAAAACAATCGGAGCATCAAAAATTTTTAAATTACCACGTGACAGTAAGACTTCACTGAGATAATACGGCACTGTAGCAATCGCATCTGTATCTTGCACCACCAGCCCAACACCCAAATAACTCGGCAAACGCATTAATATGTCACGCTTAAGGCCCAGACTCATTAATTCATTTTCAATATGATAGTGCCCCATCCCTGCATCAATATCTATATGGGATTCTGCCAAATACTGCTCTGTTGTTAGATGTTCACCTGTTAAACGTGGATGATCCTTGGCAGCAATAACCACATAATATTGCTCGAATAATTTTTGTTGATAAAAACCATTTTCCAAATGAGGCAAAAAGCCCAATGCCAAATCAATCTCACCATTGGCCATTTGATAACTGGTTTCTGTGGTAATTGGGCGAACATTGAGCCTGATATGTGAGGCATTTTTTTTTAAATATTGCGAAATTTTAGGCAATAAGACCAAATGTGATACATCGGTCATAGCTAGAGTAAATTGCTGATCTGAAATCGCTTGATCAAAATCAATACTAAAATTATTGATCGCCTCAATCTTACTTAAAGCTTCACTCACGAGTGGAAAAAGTTGCTTAGACAATTCTGTTGGCAACATTTCATTACCAATGCGCAAAAAAAGTGGGTCCTTATAATGCTGACGTATTTTATTTAAAATATTACTCACGGTCGGCTGACTCATGTCTAAATGCTCAGCAGCCAAAGAAACACTTTTAAATTTGTAAATATATAAAAATACACTTAGAAGCTTACAGTCCAATTCAAACACGTCAGCTTTTTTCCTCAGATTAAATCAGGTTAAACAATACATCCCTGTATTGTTGGTTTAAAGAATCTGCTGAAATAGTACTGCGAATAACCTGCTTTTTCTAGCATTGTTACACATGCTTTGGGCGTAATACATCCTCATCTACATGCGGATTACAAATTTATGTCTATCATGTGAAGCCAACAAAAAACCAGCTAAATAATTCATTCAAATCATTTTAAAATACATTAGCTTTTATTGTTATTTATTCCATGTACACGAGATAATAGCGACAAATACAATAGGATGGATACGTGCTAAAAGGTAAAAAATTAGTCTGTTTTGATTTAGATGGGACTTTAATTGACTCCGTCGGGATATGGAATCAGGTTGATGCCCAATTAATTCAACAATTTTCTCAGCAACAAATCGACTTACACAGCATACAAAAACAACGTGACCAGCAATTAAAAAGCTATAAACATTGTTTAGACTCTTACTTAGAATACTGTAACTTCCTTAAAGAAAGTTATGAGATTTCACAGCTAAGTGCAGAGCAAATTAAAGTACAGCGTTATGCGATTTCTCAGCATTTTCTAGATCATATTGTTCGACTGAAGCCACAAGCAGATCAATTTGTGAAAAGCTTAAAAGCCTGTGGCATAGCAGTTGCATTAACCACCACAACCAGTTTGAATAATGTGAAGCGCTATGCTCATAATAATCAGGCAATTTACAGCAAACTTAACTTTTTACACGATTTTGACTTAGTCTTAACTCGAGAAAGTGTCACCAATATCAAGCCACATCCAGAAATGTATTTGAAGGCGCTACAGCATTTTGGTATCAGCGCTGCAGAATGCTTAATTGTAGAAGACTCACTAATTGGGGTTGAAGCTGCAAATGTTGCTGGTATTGATGTAATTGCAATTCAGGATGAGTATTCGATCCATGAAGCCACCGCAATAAAACAGCGCGTCAATTATTATGCCCCTCATTTTAAGGCTCTGTTGCAGTTCGTTGACATAAATGCCATTCATCTAGACCATAAAAAAGACATCTACTTTTAAAGCAGATGTCTTTGAATGCAATATTTATCTTTTACGCAATGCATTCATATTTGAAACAAAGCGCAACTTATAAATGAAACGGCTGAGTTAAATGACAGCTGCATTATTTCGAATATTATTCATTGCGTTATACACTTCAGTTTTGCCGACCAAAATCTGCTGATTAATAAAGCGATGTATTCCGTCTAAGTCATCAAGTTGCTTAAAGTTATCTCGAATCATCTGATGAATCGTAACACCATGAATGGTTTCATCTAAAGAAATAAGGTTATGGAAGGTATGAATATTTTGCGCTTCCAAATCTTTACTGCTGGTTTTAACCAAATGTAAATACCATGCTTTCGGATAATTGTAGTGATATTTTAGATTCACTTTTTCCGCAATAATGCCAATATCTACAGGCTTATTCACCGACTTCAAATACGCCACAATATCTTGATGAAGTTTATGAATGTCCACATTTTTATAGGCTTTTTGCGGTGTGGTGTATTCCAATGCGGCTACACGTACTACAGAACCTGCTTGCATAAGCTCATTTAAATATAAAGATGCATGGTTTTGTGAGCCACTACGGATTTTTTTAGCAATATCATCACGTGTGAGTGGACGGCTACTTTGTTCCAGCCAATTCAAAATGGTTTGTAATTGACTTTGAGGCTTAACTGCTTCATTTAAGCTAATCGTGTCGGCACCCGATTTACCTGTAAAGTAAATGCCATGCTCCACCCCCCAGTTACGAATAAGGTGGCGAATTTTAAAATAATCATATTGTTTTAAAGTATCACTTACTTCATACGCTTCCATACGTAAATGCATAGACTGTTGCTGCGTTTGCTGTGACAAAATCGCTAATACTTCTTTAAAGATCAGTTCTTGATCCGCAAAACTGATATTAAATTCATTAATATGGCAGTACGCACCACGGTCAGACTGGTAGAGATAGTTTTCTTCAACATCCTCATTAATTGAATGATCGAGGCGATGTGTGCTTAATTCAACTTTGCTATAGCCTTCTTGGTTCGCACGTTCCAAAATTTCTTTAAAATTTGCACCATCTTTAAAATGCAATGCAGCATGTACAACCGCATACATTTTATTTAAGTTCTTCGGGTAAATCCCTGGTGTTTTAGTTTGGTCAGAAAACAGAATATCTGCATTTTCTGCTGCATTATGTATTGCATTTTTTGCAACGCGTTCCGTACAACCTGCTAAATCTACAATCTGATGAATTGCGGTATCCCACGGCATAGGTGCCTTGTGATGAAGAAACCACTCTTGAAGTAGACTGTTTACATTAATGTTTGGCTTGATAATGTGTACCAGCTCATTTTTATCAAATGAACACAGAAGCTCTAAAAAGTTAAGTAAATCATTTTGATTAGAAAAATGCGAAGCTAATTTAGGATATAACTGCATAAATTCGCTGTCTGCATTTTGGTTTAAATTTTCCCAAATCACATCCACCGAGATACGAACTCGTTCACGTAAGTTCTGAAATGCATTTTTTTCGACTTGGCGAATTCGTTCACGTGTAAGGTCTAAGCTTTGCCCCACTTGTTCTAAAGTCTGCCCCACCACACCGTCGATCCCACAGCGTGCTTTAATAATCGTTACTGAGCGCTCTTCTGCATGGTTAAGAAATGCTTCTAAATCACGATTAATAAAATCATCCATTTCAAAGGACGTTAAATTGCTCGCATCATCTATCATGAAATAACCACTTTGATAAGCTTGCGGAAGTAAATCTTTCGTCTTATCAAAAGCATTGGTTACATCAAGCAATTGCATAATAATAGAGGCTTTGATTGAGTCGGCAGGTTGGCTATTCACTTTGGTGTTAAATGCATGATGCATCACCACATTCATCATAAATTTAAGATCAATGCTTTCATTTTCTACATTTAACCAAACACCCAGTTTATCTAAAAATTTAATTTGATCAGATGAAAAACGTGCCTTAGATAATTTGAGCGCCCCCAGTTCTGGATAGTCAAAAACAGAATTATTCACTGGTTTGACGTCAAGTAAGTTACGCAGTTTAGTACAAATTTTTTCTCGACGTTGCTGACAGAACCATTCAAATTGATTTAAATCTTGTGGAATTTGATCAATTAACTGACTAGTTAAATAAAGTTGCTGCGAACTGAGATTGCCCATAAAAAAGCTTTCGAGCCATTGAGCTGGTTGAGTCGCATTTTTTTGAATATTGACCGATTCAGGAATTAACTGCAAATTCACCACTGTATTGGCTAGGTTCTGTAGCTTATTACTCCCATCATTTACAATTTTTAACTTCTGCATTTTTTTAGGTGTAAAAATGCTTTTTGGATAAATATGATCGATATGTGTTCGTACAAGTTGACTATCAGGAAACACTAATAACAATAAGGCTTTAATTTCATTATCTTTGCCGTATCGTAACTGACATAAATTCTGCACATCTTCTTCGTTAAAGCTTAAGGCTTTATCTTTTTCTAACATAGCCTGTTTTACAGCTTCGTATGGGAATACTGTAGCAGTTTTTCCAATTGCCTTACGGATATGTAAAAGTAGACTCTCAAGATTACTCGACCAAATGCCTTTTTTAAGCAGACTTTCAATCAGCCAGCGCTTCATTAACTGAATATCATTGCTATCAATTTTGATTTTTGCTTTATCTAAATCCAAATTGACACAATATTTATGATAAACAAAATATACGATAGGCAATATCGCAACATCATGAATCAACGCTTTATGATCAAAGCCAAATTCTTTGAGTAATTCCGAACTGCTAATAAAGCCCAGTTTAATTTGTTCCCAATTATTTTCCATTACCCGCATATTGTCTTTATTAAAGTTGGATAATTTAAAGCTTAAATTATTGACTTCAGACAACATAATTCCTGCACGTAAAATTAAATCTTTACTAAATTCAAATTCAGTATTTTCTTCAATCTCTTTTAACAGCTCATTTATTTCATCTCGCGCATTGAGAGTTGACCACTGGGTAACGGCTTTGTTGCATAGAGTCTTTAAAGGTAGAGTTATCCTAAGTCACTAAAATTTAAGGCATAACTTGGGTATGTGGTCGGCCAATTTCCGTAAATTTATTTAATAGGGCTACACGAGCATGAATTTCATTTACTTGACTGGGAAAGCTTCTTGCCATTAATTTTTCGCCTAATAATTTGATGCAATGCATCTTGGTTTCAACCAAACTGCGACGGTGATAGCCTGACCATTTTTTCCATAGTGTCCTGCCTAAACGTTTAACGGTTCGAAGTAATTCATTTCGCTCTAGTGAGCTAATCTTTGTATCTTTCCAAGGTCTCGCATTTTTTCTTGGTGGAATCACCGCATGCGCTTGTCGGTCTGCGATTAGCTGACGGCATTGCTTGGTGTCATAAGCCCCATCAGTATA
>NZ_JACAXE010000078.1:0-851 GCF_013391565.1 Acinetobacter sp. SwsAc6 | reverse complement strand
CACTCAATTCAGCAAGTGTTTTTTCTGCTTTAATCGCAGCAAGTGCTACCTTAGCTTTAAAATCATTTGAATGATTTCTTCTTGGTCTACGTGCCATAAAATACTCCATATATTGATGTGGCTCTAGACTAGCAGATTTACACTTAATTTTACCTAATGAGGTTCCACAGCTCAGTTGCTAACTCATTAGGTTCCCTCATCCAACGCCATTCAGTTTCTTTAAGATGATAATCAAAGTACTCTTTTGATATGCCGTTAAACTTTGCTAGCCTTCTTTTACAAAAGCTCCAAAATGATTCTATTCCATTTATATGACATTCTCCTCTAGCAAACTCATTTGCTCCGTGATTTACCCTAAAATGCTTTGAATAACCCACATCAACAAGACCATTATAGCCACGCCATCCATCACTATAAATCACACTCTCAAGTGAAACTTTACCAATGATAACCTCTTGTAAAGTCTTCATTTTACAGTCAGGTACGATTTCAGTATAGACGCGCCCATTACGTTCGAATATTCCAAATACTGGCTGTTTTAGAGTCCCACGACCACACTTTAACTTTCCATGAAACCCACGTTGCCTTTTCGCTCCAAAATAGCTTTCATCTACTTCTATTGAACCAACAAACTTAGCTCTTAAATCTGTTTGATGATCATAGATAGTTTCTCTAAAAAGCATGTACCAATAGTTAATCGTATTACGATTTAAATTGAGTAATAAGGCTGTTTTGGAAGCAGGAATATCAACACAAAAGCATTGAATAATTTTTTTAATCTTGTAGTGACTTAATTTACTGTTTTCTATCATGATTCTAGACTAACATAATCATTTTGCTAGTCTAGAGCC
>NZ_JACAXE010000077.1:0-1032 GCF_013391565.1 Acinetobacter sp. SwsAc6 | reverse complement strand
TTCTTTATACTATCACTGAGGCAGGTTGGACATTTGATTGCTAGAGTTATTTGCATTTCTCTATTTTATCAAAATCCAATCGGCTTTTTCTTCAGCATACTTTTTGAAACACTACCAAATTTTAAAGTTGTATATCATGAAATTATTAAAAATATTGAGTTTAGTTTGCTTAAGCATAAGTATTGGGGCTTGTGCTGAGCATAGTATGAGTCGAGCAAAAACAAGTACAATTCCACAAGTGAATAACTCAATCATCGATCAGAATGTTCAAGCGCTTTTTAATGAAATCTCAGCTGATGCTGTGTTTGTCACATATGATGGTCAAAATATTAAAAAATATGGCACGCATTTAGACCGAGCAAAAACAGCTTATATTCCTGCATCTACATTTAAAATTGCCAATGCACTAATTGGTTTAGAAAATCATAAAGCAACATCTACAGAAATATTTAAGTGGGATGGAAAGCCACGTTTTTTTAAAGCATGGGACAAAGATTTTACTTTGGGCGAAGCCATGCAAGCATCTACAGTGCCTGTATATCAAGAATTGGCACGTCGTATTGGTCCAAGCTTAATGCAAAGTGAATTGCAACGTATTGGTTATGGCAATATGCAAATAGGCACGGAAGTTGATCAATTTTGGTTGAAAGGGCCTTTGACAATTACACCTATACAAGAAGTAAAGTTTGTGTATGATTTAGCCCAAGGGCAATTGCCTTTTAAACCTGAAGTTCAGCAACAAGTGAAAGAGATGTTGTATGTAGAGCGCAGAGGGGAGAATCGTCTATATGCTAAAAGTGGCTGGGGAATGGCTGTAGACCCGCAAGTGGGTTGGTATGTGGGTTTTGTTGAAAAGGCAGATGGGCAAGTGGTGGCATTTGCTTTAAATATGCAAATGAAAGCTGGTGATGATATGTGCTGAATTAGCAGGAGACTTTCACTTGGGATATGCTAGGCAGCTAACCGATAAAAGTTCTCTGCTATTTGATTTGGCGTTTTAAAATCCAAACTCTTTTGAATTCTTCGCTGATT
>NZ_JACAXE010000076.1:0-1037 GCF_013391565.1 Acinetobacter sp. SwsAc6 | reverse complement strand
GACCATGGTAAAACAACTTTAACAGCTGCAATTGCAACTGTATGTGCGAAGAAATTCGGTGGCGAAGCGAAAGACTACGCTGCAATCGACTCTGCACCTGAAGAAAAAGCACGTGGTATTACAATTAATACTTCACACGTAGAATACGATTCTCCAACTCGTCACTACGCTCACGTAGACTGCCCGGGCCACGCCGATTATGTTAAAAACATGATTACTGGTGCTGCTCAAATGGACGGCGCAATCCTTGTATGTGCTGCGACTGATGGTCCAATGCCACAAACTCGTGAACACATCCTTCTTTCTCGCCAAGTAGGCGTTCCATACATCGTTGTATTCTTAAACAAATGCGACCTTGTAGACGACGAAGAGCTTCTTGAATTAGTAGAAATGGAAGTTCGTGAACTTCTTTCTACCTATGACTTCCCAGGCGATGACACTCCAGTTATCCGTGGTTCTGCTCTTCTTGCGCTTAATGGCGACGCTAGCCAATACGGCGAAGACGCTGTTGTAGCTCTTGTTGAAGCGCTTGACACGTACATCCCAGAACCAGAACGTGCTATCGATCTTCCATTCCTTATGCCAATCGAAGACGTATTCTCTATCTCAGGTCGTGGTACAGTAGTAACTGGCCGTGTTGAGACTGGTATCGTTAAAGTAGGCGAAGAAGTTGAAATCGTTGGTATCAAAGATACAGTTAAAACAACTGTAACTGGCGTAGAAATGTTCCGTAAACTTCTTGACGAAGGCCGTGCGGGCGAGAACTGTGGTGTTCTTCTACGTGGTACTAAACGTGAAGACGTTCAACGTGGTCAAGTACTTGCTAAACCAGGTGCGATCAAACCGCATACTAAATTCGACGCAGAAGTATACGTACTTTCTAAAGAAGAAGGTGGTCGTCATACTCCATTCCTGAACGGTTACCGTCCACAGTTCTACTTCCGTACTACGGACGTAACTGGTGCGATCGCGCTTAAAGAAGGCGTGGAAATGGTAATGCCTGGTGACAACGTTGAAATGTCAGTAGAGCTTATCCA
>NZ_JACAXE010000075.1:0-1095 GCF_013391565.1 Acinetobacter sp. SwsAc6 | reverse complement strand
GCTTTCCTTTGTTAGCTTGATGTGGTCTTTCATGGTTGTAATGCCACAACCAGTTTGTTGCATAATCTTGTACTTCATCCAAAGTATCAAATAAATGCTTGCTCAGCCAACTATAACGTATGGTCCGATTATAGCGTTCAATATACGCATTCTGCTGTGGCTTACCCGGTTGAATATATTCAATACGAATACCGTGCTCAGTAGCCCAGCGCACAAATTCGTGACTGATAAATTCGGGACCATTATCGCATCGGATCACTAACGGTTTTTCTCTCCACTCCAGCAATTGATTCAACGTACGAATAACCCTGATTGTGGGCAATGAGAACCCTGCTTCAATGGCTAGGCCTTCGCGGCGGTAATCATCAATCACATTCAATAATCGAAACTTGCGACCATCGGAAAGCTGATCATGCATAAAATCTAATGACCAAACCTGATTTTCTCGGATTGGTTCTTTCAATGGTTCAGGCGCATGCCGTTTTAGTCTTCTTCTCGGTTTAATACGCAGATTCAGTGCCAACTCACAGTAAATGCGGTAAACCCGCTTGTGATTCCAGCAGCAACTCTCAACATGCCGTAAATACGAGAAGCACAAACCAAAGCCCCAATCGGAATTTTCCTCAGTGAGTTCAATGAGCTGTTCAGCAATGAGTGCATTGTCATCGCTGAGTTTGGCTTGATAGCGGTAGCAGGTTTCACTAATGCCAAATGCTTTACAAGCCAAACGAATACTAATGGCATGCTGGGCAACTGCCTGTTGTGCCATCTTACGCCGGCAAGATGGCTCTACCACTTTTTTGCCATCGCTTCCTGGATGATTTCGGCCTTTAATCGCTCTTCCGCATACATCTTTTTAAGTCTGGTATTTTCGGCTTCTAGCTCTTTCAGTCGAGCCATTAATGATGTATCCATACCACCATATTTGGCACGCCATTTATAAAAGGTAGCATTACTCATGCCGTGTTCACGGCAAAGGGTCGCTACAGGTGTGCCAGATTCTGCCTGTTTCAAGATGGACATGATCTGACTATCAGTAAATTTAGATGTTTTCATGCAGAATCTCCTGCTCGTATCTTAAGAGAAAATTCTACT
>NZ_JACAXE010000074.1:0-1166 GCF_013391565.1 Acinetobacter sp. SwsAc6 | reverse complement strand
TCGCCTCGACCTTCACTTTCTGCAGTTTCTTTGGGATGACTGAGGTTTCCTAAGTTGAGCTGAGTGGCGCCATGGGTACTTTGTAATTGTGTAGATATCTGTCCAGTCGTATCATCAAAGCGCAGTTGTCCAAAGCCTTCACCTTGTACTTCCTTGCTTTTTATTCCAGCCAGCTTTTTGGTCTCGGGTAATTGACCTTTATTGTCAAACTTGGTTGGACTGCGCTGTGCTTCATGTATGCGCCCCACCACAAATGGTCGGTCGATATTGCCGTCAAAGAAGTCGATGACCACAATTTCATTAATACGCGGCAAGAATCTTGCGCCATAGCCTTCACCTGCCCACGGTGTGAGTACATCTACCCATGCAGAGTCCGTGTCATTGTCATTACTGCCTGCACCGCCGTCATGGCTATGGTCATCACTTCGGGTAAATAAGAAGCGAACTTTGATTCTTCCCCATTCATCAACATGTATTTCTTCACCGCTTGGTCCAACGACTTTAGCCCGTTGTGGATGAGTGCTTGGACGGTGTTCGAGCGGATTATATGCCGGAACAGTCGGAGTATTACGCCGTTGCAATGTGAGCTGATTGGCCTGACGCTCTGCCTGTTCATGGATGGGTTTAATGTTCCACTGACTTTGTTCAATCAGCTGATTGACTTGTTCAGTGAGATCTTTGGGTAAGTTATTTTGGTTATAGAATTTCTTTTCTGTGATTAAAAATTCTTTGTCTGCACCACTGTGTTGATCGATTTCTGGGTGTTCATTCAGTTCAAACCAATAACCCACTTGTGTATCACGCACGGTCGATTGTGCATTGAATTTTTTCTATTGTAGCTCGTGATATCGCGTTAGATTTTGATTCAGTTTTTCAATCTGACTGTTGGATGAAGCTGTGGCTTGATCTTCACCTGTTAAGTCTTGCATCCATGCAGGGCTGACATGCCATGCTTGTTCTAGGCTTAAGCTGGCATTGTCTTGGCTTTGGCTATGCTGATGTTTGCTTTGGACTGAACCTGCACCTTCTTCTTGGCTGAGGCCATCAGCTTGCCAACGTTGCACATGTACTGCTGTCGGTTGAATGCTACGCTCACCGATAAAGCTAGTGATGCTGTCTTGTTGCTCTGTTGCACTAGAACGATGAAAGCGGATACTGCGACGGCT
>NZ_JACAXE010000073.1:0-1247 GCF_013391565.1 Acinetobacter sp. SwsAc6 | reverse complement strand
AAGAGTTTTTAATTGTGCAGAAGTATTTTGATCTAACATTGCTAACGTCTCCAAAGGAGTAAATGTATATTTGATGGGATAAGAATAAGATAAATATAAAAATAGATAAAACAGTTTGTTTTTATAACAATGATCGAAAAATTAGATTTAAATACAAAATAAAAATCTTTTTCAACAACTTAAGGAAAAGGAGACATACCCCGTCTGTCACTAAACGCTCAGATCGACAACACCATAGCCACTGAGCGTGAACAATTTAACTTAAATGTTGCCCAATCCGTTGAATACGGCTTTTTAAATGTGAGGATAAAATAAATAACAGTGCACTCATGGTGAGAAAAAGTACAACAGCAGCCCATAGAACCCAATACACCACAGTACTCAGCACATTTGCCTGTGCAACTTGCTTACTCACACTTTGTGCCATAGGTGTGATAGTTTTATCAAACAATTGATTTTGCATACTCCACAATTGCTCTGGCTTAAAGCCATAACTTAAAAATTGTGGATCATGTTGCTCTGCTTTTATCAGCGCTTGTACATAAGGAATAGCCGTTGCGCGGTCGGCTGGCTGATGCAACAAGGCAGTTTGTGCCAATAGATAATTTTTGACAGGCAAAGCGACGTTTGACTCATTCAAATAATGTGATATTTCACTTTCTTGAATATTTTTATCATAACGAACCAGTTGCTGGTATTCACCATAATGCTCTGATTTTAAATCGTATTGCACATAGGTCAGCCCACTCCAAAGCACAATAAATGCAATAAGCCAACCCACAAATTTCAACACAAAAGATTGAAATCTGACATAAAAAAAGCGAATTTTTCGAAGAAAATGGATCACCAAAAACGACCCTATAAAAGCCACAAAGAGCTTAAGAAACAGCCAACCAAACCATGACAATAGATTCACAAAATAATCAGGTTGCTGACTAAAATTCGCTAGCTGGGCATCAATACTACTTGGTAAATGCAGTTGCTCAACCTGCGTTGTTAAACCAAAGAATCCATATACAAAGTCTTGTTGTACAAATAGACCTATCACTGATGCAATAAAAAAGACAGATGAAGTTATACCCAAAAGCATTAAATTTCGTTGTCGTTTTTTCAGCGTCACTGAGGGTGTAAATAATTCTGTGTAAATACAGTTTTAAAAATACTTGGTTACACGCTCTTCAAACATGATACTAAAGCGGTTCATAGCAGATTTCCAATTTTGGATAGGCATTGTCCATTTTTTGCTT
>NZ_JACAXE010000072.1:0-1262 GCF_013391565.1 Acinetobacter sp. SwsAc6 | reverse complement strand
TTGGCAAATTCTTTGGCTAATGCCAGCATTGCTTCATCTTTCATGGTAAACACCTGTGTTGCCCCTAACAGCGTTGAGGGATAGTCTAAGCGTTTACACAGTTTTATTTACAGTCTCGATTGGTTTTGTATTTGCTTGATAATTGGCAAAACAATGAATCAACTTTACGAGCATATGCCATGTGGCGCGTAGACCAGATAGATTCTAAAAATACATTCACGTTATCCATCGTGAAATCTTCAATTTCATGACGAGCAATTTTATCTGACAACGCATCATATTCTTTTTCAGATATAAAGTTTCTAAGATTGATGATCTCAGTTAACTTCCTCCAGAAGCATGACGATATTTGTTTTAAAGCAGATTCTTCAGTATTGAATGATGATGAATATGATTTTCGGGTGATTGCACTCACAATCTGGTAAGCATCAAGTTCAATATCTTTGATGCTTTCATAAATAACCTTTATTGACGATTTTGCTTTTTCGCATTGCAAAATTAGCTTTTCGACTTCAATAAAGTCTAATTCAGATGCTTGCACTTCTCTTTTTATATTTACCAACATATTCATAATTGCCCACCTAATTAGCTTAATTGTCTATATAGATATTTTAATAAAAACCATGGTCATTAATTTTTTTTTAAAATTTATAAGCTAACTTTTTCACTATAATTAAATTAAATAAGCACAACGCTTAAAACTTGGTGTAGTGGAATATGGCTCAACCTTTAAAATTCCTTATTACCTCTACTCATAAATGATGATGTCGATATGCTTATGAAAAAACAACATTCAGTTATGTTCTCAACTGATCGAACAAATACCAATGCTATAAAAATCTGTAATGAGGATATTGTTAAATGAAAAAACTCTGTACACGACAAATTTCACAGAACCCTTATCCTATCAGGATTCTGCCTTCTTAAAATTGCCAAAATTTCCTTAAACTCTTCTTTTTTCCCAAAACCAATTAAACGCTGAATCGCCATTTGAACATAGTCTAAACCATAGCGAAATAAACTCATTGAGAGTCGTCCATGCTTCTTTATTTTTATCGCTTTTTTTTGATCATGTTGCCATTCACCCGTTAAGTAACACCAACAGAAGCTTATAGCTAACACCGCAATCAATTTTTTCACTCGTCTAGGGTCTGTCAAGCGCGTATTTTCAAGATTAAACCCGCGTCCTTTGAGACAACTGAATAAGGTTTCAATTTCCCAGCGTAATGCATAATCCTGAATAGCATTGGCATTAAACTGAG
>NZ_JACAXE010000071.1:0-1314 GCF_013391565.1 Acinetobacter sp. SwsAc6 | reverse complement strand
GAGGGTGTAAATAATTCTGTGTAAATACAGTTTTAAAAATACTTGGTTACACGCTCTTCAAACATGATACTAAAGCGGTTCATAGCAGATTTCCAATTTTGGATAGGCATTGTCCATTTTTTGCTTGCTGCCATAATCGCTAAATATACCACTTTTTTCACTGAATCATCAGTCGGGAAGATTTTTCTTTTCTTGGTCGCATGACGGATCACGCTGTTCAATGATTCAATCGCATTCGTTGTGTAGATTGCTTTACGAATATCCATAGGATAAGCAAAGAACGTGTTGAGATTCGGCCAATTCCCGAGCCATGATTTGCTGATTTGAGGGTATTTGTCATCCCATTTCTGACCAAATTCATCAAGAGCGTGTAAGGCTTCATCTTCGGTTACCGACTGGTAGATTTTCTTCAAATCAGATGTAACGGCCTTATAATCTTTCCAACTGACATACTTCAAGCTATTGCGTACCATATGGATAATACACAACTGGATATGGGTATCAGGATAGACCGTATTAATCGCATCAGGAAAGCCTTTTAATCCATCCACACATGCAATCAGTATATCTTGTAAGCCACGATTCTTCAGTTCGGTGAGAACTGATAACCAGAACTTCGCCCCTTCGTTTTCAGCCATCCACAGTCCAAGTAAGTCTTTCTGCCCCTCTGCATTGACACCCAAAGCAAGAAATACAGCCTTGTTGATGACGGTGTTGTTATGTCGCACCTTCACGACAATACAGTCTAGGTAAACGATTGGATAGAATGCATCCAAAGGGCGGTTTTGCCATTGAGTGACTTGGTCGATCACAGCATCTGTCACCTTGGAAATTAAGGTAGCAGAGACATCTGCATCGTACATTTCCTTGAACGTGGCAACGATATCTCGTGTCGTCATGCCTTTAGCATAAAGGGATAGAATTTGACTATCCATTTGCGTGATTCGAGTTTGACTTTTCTTGATGAACTGAGGCTCAAATGTACCATCACGATCTCTAGGCGTGTCTAGCTCAAACTCACCATCATCAGTCAGTAGGCGTTTAGTTGTATAGCCATTACGAGCATTTTTACCTACTCTAGGACTATGCTTCTCATAACCTAAATGGTCAGTGAGTTCAGCATTTAGAATAGTTTCCACCGTTAATTTCTTTAGAGCTTTACTGAAATTATTCAGGTCAGCTTCTGTCTTTAAGTTCTTGGCAAATTCTTTGGCTAATGCCAGCATTGCTTCATCTTTCATGGTAAACACCTGTGTTGCCCCTAACAGCGTTGAGGGATAGTCTAAGCGTTTACACAGTTTTATTTACAGTCTC
>NZ_JACAXE010000070.1:0-1335 GCF_013391565.1 Acinetobacter sp. SwsAc6 | reverse complement strand
TATGCGTTACGCAGATCCAAATACAGACGGCTCAAAAGTTCAATTTAAATCACAATATGAAAACTTTATTGGTGGCAAATGGGTCGCACCGGTCAAAGGCGAATATTTTGACAACATCTCTCCTGTTGATGGTAAAGCCTTTACCAAAATTCCACGTTCATCGGCTGAAGATATTGAGTTAGCGCTCGATGCTGCGCACGCAGCCAAAGCCGAATGGAACAATACATCACCGACTACTCGCTCTAATCTGTTACTGAAAATTGCAGATCGCTTAGAAGAAAATCTAGAATTATTGGCCGTTGCAGAAACATGGGACAACGGCAAACCTGTACGTGAAACACTGGCTGCAGACATTCCACTCACCATTGACCATTTCCGCTACTTTGCTAGCTGCATCCGCGCACAAGAAGGCGGTATTTCGGAAATTGATGGTGACACCATTGCTTACCATTTCCATGAACCTTTGGGTGTTGTGGGGCAAATTATTCCTTGGAACTTCCCTATCTTAATGGCGGCTTGGAAACTTGCACCTGCCTTGGCTGCGGGTAACTGCATTGTGCTTAAACCTGCTGAGCAAACTCCAGCCAGCATTTTGGTTTTGGCAGAATTAATCCAAGACATCCTACCTGCTGGCGTACTGAATATTGTCAACGGATACGGCGTAGAAGTCGGCCGTCCATTGGCAACTAATCCACGTATTGCCAAAATTGCATTTACGGGTTCTACGGCTGTCGGCCAAATGATCATGCAGTATGCCACTGAAAATATTATTCCTGTAACACTGGAACTTGGTGGAAAATCACCAAACATTTTCTTTGAAGATGTGATGGATCAAGACGATGACTTTTTGGATAAAGCGCTGGAAGGCTTTGCCATGTTTGCCTTAAACCAAGGTGAAATCTGTACTTGTCCTTCTCGCGCCTTAGTACAAGAAAGCATTGCAGATAAATTCCTTGAAAAAGCCATTGAGCGGGTAAAACGCATTAAAACAGGCCACCCTCTCGACACTGAAACTATGATTGGCGCTCAAGCTTCGCAAGAGCAACAAGATAAAATCTTAGGTTGTATCGCAACTGGTCGTGCAGAAGGTGCGCAAGTGCTGACCGGTGGTGGTGAACGCCAAGAAGTTGGTACAGGCTTCTACATCGAACCAACCATCTTTAAAGGCAACAACAGCATGAAAACTTTCCAAGAAGAAATTTTTGGGCCCGTACTTGCTGTAACCACATTTAAAGATTTCGATGATGCCATCAAGATCGCCAACGACACGATTTATGGCCTTGGCGCAGGCGTATGGTCACGATCAGCACATACTTCATACCGAGCAGGCCGTGC